>NZ_PQHY01000021.1:0-99202 GCF_003385175.1 Amycolatopsis ruanii | reverse complement strand
GCGGCTGCCTGGTTGCGGGTCGCCGGTGGCGATCACCAGCCGGGTCTCGGGGTCGATCGCGACCTGCACGTTGGTGGAGTACCGGTAGTTCTTCGACGGCGTGGCCAGCCGGTGATCGCGGGTCGGGACGAGGGTGCCGTCCACGATCGCGACCGCATCGATCCGGCGTTTGCGGACCGGGGCCAGCGCCAGCAGCGGTCCGACCGTGTCGATCACCCGATGAGCCGCGGAATGCGACACGCCGAACAGCGGCCCGATCTGGCGCATCGTCAGGTTCGTCCGCCAGTAGGTCGCCACCAGCAGAACGCGGTCGGCCAGCGGCAACGCCCACTGTCGGCCTGGTCGGCCGTCCGCGATTCCGTCCCCGCCTCGCTTGGAGACCAGCCGCACGAGCGTGCGGAACTGGGCCGGCTCCAGCCCGGTGAACGGGCCAATCCACTCCGGCCGCGACGCTGTGATCACCCGCACCACAGCATCATGATCAACTACCGGATCAGCTAGCCCGGCACCGGGTTACGAGACATCCCTTAGCACCGGTGTTACTGGGCAACGTGGCGTTGCCCCGGAGAAGCAGCACTGGTCAAGCCGTGGCCGATTCGGCGTGCACGAGTACCGGAGCGCTCTCGAGCAAGTGCGCGCCAGTCAGAACTGGTAGTACAGGAACGGGCTGAACGTCCCGTTCGCCACCAGGATCGCCGCGTACAGTGCGCCCACCGTCATCACGCCGATGCGCAGCCCCACGGCGCCGCGGGTTCGGGCGGACTCCAGCAGCGGGCCGGTCACCGGGTGGGCCGGCAGCGCGAAGATCGCCAGCGCCGCGATCAGGATGACCACCCGCTGGTTCGTCAGCGCCGCCTCGACGACGTCCGTCAGGCCGTCGAAATCGGGGACCAGCATGTGGCCGATCATGGTGAACGCGTGCCCGATGTCGGCGGACTTGAAGAACACCCACCCGAACACCACGAGCACCAGCGTCAGGATCCGCCGTCCGACCCGCGCCGCCACCGCCGGCGGCGTCCGGTCCCAGCCGAACCGGCGCTCGATGATCAGCAGCAGCCCGTGGTAGCAGCCCCACACCACGAACGTCCAGTTCGCGCCGTGCCAGAAGCCCGTCAGCACGAACACGATGCACAGGTTCCGGTACGTCTTCGCCGCGCCGGCGCGGTTGCCGCCGAGCGGGATGTAGACGTAGTCGCGGAACCAGCGGCTCAGCGACATGTGCCAGCGCCGCCAGAACTCCGTCACCGTCACCGACGAGTACGGCCGCGCGAAGTTCTCCGGCAGCCGGAACCCGAGCATCCGGCCCAGCCCGATCGCCATGTCGGAGTAGCCGGAGAAGTCGAAGTACAGCTGCAGCGTGTACCCGACCGCGCCGAGCCACGCGATCGCGAACGTCATGTCCTCGGCGGAGGTCGCGAAGCACGCCTCGACCATCGGGCTCAGCGAGTCCGCGATGATCGCCTTCTTGCACAGACCGAGCGCGAACCGCGGGAAGCCGGCGGCGATGTCGTCCAGCCGGTGCGACCGCTGCTGCGGCAGCTGGTCCGCGATCTCCCGGTACCGCACGATCGGCCCGGCGACGAGCTGCGGGAACATCGCGATGTAGGTCACGAACGACACCGGGTTCCGCAGCGCCCGCCGTTCCCCGCGGTAGATGTCGACGACGTAGGAGATGTGGTGGAACGTGAAGAACGAGATGCCGATCGGCAACGCGAGCTGCGCCACCGGGAACGAACCGCCGAAGAGCTGGGTGAAGTAGTCGATCTGCTGCGTGGCGAACCCGGCGTACTTCCAGACCACCAGGATGCCGACGTCGAAGCAGATGACCGCGATCAGCAGCAAGCGTTTGCGGCTCGAGCGGGGTTCCCACGCGTTCGGTTCGAGGGCGGTGCCCGCCGCGAAGTTGACCACCATGCAGGCCAGCAGCAGGAGGGTGAACGCGCCCGCGCCGCTGGCGTAGAAGATCAGGCTGGCGACCGCGATGATGCCGTTCCGCCAGCTCCTCGGCAGCACCAGCACGGCGAGCAGCGTCGCCGGCAGGAAGTACCAGAGGAACAGCGGTGAAGCGAACGACATCGACCTGGGGTCCCCCTGTGCAACCGGATCAGCGCACTGACCTTAACCGACGAGGTTGGCCCGAAGGAGTGAAACTCACCGCTTCGCGAGGGGGCGTGTGAAGTTCCCCTCCGACGGCGAGGAGCGGCAGCCGGGGCCGTGCACACGGCGCGGCTGCGCCGGCAACGGCGCACCCTGAAACCACCGACGGTGGTGGGGATCGGTGGCCCTGCGACAGCTGCGGCGGCACCGCTCAGCGGTGCCGCCGCCAGCCTTGCGGCCGCCGCGGGGGCACTCCACGTGGCGGCCGCGATCGGGGACACCGCGGCCGGGGACGGGGCGTGCGTCAGGCGTGGCCCGTGACGCGGCGGCGCTTGACGACCGCCGCCAGCCTTGCGGCCCGCGGCGGGCACCGCTCAGACGCGGCCCGTCACGCGGCGGCGTCTTGCTACCTCTGCCAGCAGCACCGCGGCCGCGACGGAGGCGTTCAGCGACTCCACCCCGGCGGCCATCGGGATGGACACCGTCTCGTCGCAGGTTTCTCGTACCAGGCGGGACAGGCCGCGGCCCTCGGAGCCCACCACGACCACCAGCGGGTCCGTCGCCAGCGACAGGTCGTCGATGCCCACCGAGCCGTCGGCGTCCAGGCCCGCGATCATCAGCCCCTCCTCCGCCCACAGCTTCAGCTGCCGCGTCAGGTTGGTCGCGATCGCGATCGGCATCTTCGCCGCGGTGCCGGCACTCGTCCGCCACGCGACGGCCGTGATGCCCGCGCTGCGGCGCTGCGGCAGCAGCACCCCGTGCGCCCCGAACGCCGCCGCCGACCGCACCACCGCCCCCAGGTTCCGCGGGTCGGTCACACCATCGAGCGCCACCAGCAACGGCGGCTCACCCGAGTTCTTCGCGATCGCCAGCAGGTCGTCCGGGTGGCTGTACTCGAACGGCGGCACCTGCAGCCCGAGCCCCTGGTGCACCGCGCGGTTGGTCTTGCGGTCCAGCTCCTCGCGCGGGATCTCCAGGATCGAGATGCCCTTGTCCGCCGCCAGCCGCACCGCCTCGGTCACCCGGTCGTCGGCGTCGATGTTCAGCGCCACGAACAGCGTCGTGCCCGGCACGCCCGCCCGCAGTGCCTCGACCACCGGGTTGCGGCCCGCGATGATCTCCGGCCCTTCGCGACGGTCGCGGCTCTTCTCCGCCCGCGCCGCGGCCGCCGCCGCACGCTTCTGCGCCGGGTGCCCCGGACGCATCTCCGCCCGCGGCGTCGGGCCCTTGCCCTCGAGCCCACGGCGACGCTGACCGCCGGAGCCGACGACCGCGCCCTTCTTGGTGCCGGACTTGCGAACCGCACCCCGGCGCTTGGAATTGCCTGCCATTTAAGCTTCTTTCACGGTCCACACCGGACCATCGGGAGTATCTTCGACCGTGATCCCCGCCTGGAGCAGGCGGTCGCGCACGGCGTCGGCCCGGGCGAAGTCACGCGTGGCGCGCGCCTCCTGGCGCTCCACGAGCATCGCCTCGACCAACTCGGCCAGTGCGGCCCTCGCCGGCGTCTCCGCCGCCGAGCTCTCCGCCCATTCCGGTGCCAGCGGGTCCAGCCCGAGCACACCCATCATCGCGCGCACCGAGCCGGCGGCCGCGCGCGCCTTGGCGTCATCGCCCGAGTCCAGCGCCGCGTTACCCTCGCGCACCAGGTTGTGCACGGCCGCGACCGCCGCGGGCGTGGACAGATCGTCGTCCATCGCGGTGACGAACTCGGGCGCCAGCTCACCCGGCTCGACCGGCCCCGTCCGCTGCGCCGCGCGGCGCAGGAACCCTTCGATCCGCCGGTAGCCCTGCGCGGCCTCGGACAGCGCGCCGTCGGAGTACTCGATCGTCGACCGGTAGTGCGGCTGCACCAGGTAGTACCGCAGCTCGGCGGCCCGGTAGTTCTGCAGCATCGCCTCGATCGAGACCACGTTGCCCAGCGACTTCGACATCTTCTCGCCGGACAGCGTCACCCACGCGTTGTGCAGCCAGAACCGCGCGAACGGGTCACCGGCCGCCTGCGACTGGGCGCGCTCGTTCTCGTGGTGCGGGAACACCAGGTCGACGCCGCCGCCGTGGATGTCGAACTCGGACCCGAGGTAGGTGGTCGCCATCGCCGAGCACTCCAGGTGCCAGCCCGGCCGCCCGTCGCCCCACGGCGTCGGCCACGACGGCTCACCCGGCTTCGCGCTCTTCCACAGCGTGAAGTCCCGCGGGTCGCGCTTGCCCTCGGCCAGCGTCTCGCCCTGTTGCACCTCGTCCAGCTTCTGCCGGGACAGCGCGCCGTACTCGGGGAACGTGGACACGGCGAAGTACACGTCGCCACCGGCCGCGTAGGCGTGCCCGGCGTCGATGAGGCGCTGCATCAGCTCCACCATCTGCGTGACGTGCCCGGTGGCGCGCGGTGCGATGGACGGCGGCAGGCAGCCCAGGACCGTGTAGGCCTCCTCGAACGCCCGTTCGTGCGTCGCGGCCCACTCCCACCACGGCCGTCCGGCGTCGGCGGCCTTGGTGAGGATCTTGTCGTCGATGTCCGTGACGTTGCGCACGAACAGCACGTCCAGTCCACTGTGGATCAGCCAGCGGCGCAGGACGTCGTAGTTCAGGGCGCCGCGGACGTGCCCGATGTGCGGGATGCCCTGCACGGTCGCCCCACACACGTACATGGACGCCGTTCCGCTACGGGCGGGGTGGAACTCCCGCACGCTCCTGGTCGCGGTGTCGTATAGGTGTAGGGCCACCCTGAAATGGTACGGGTCACCTCGGCGTCGCTCAGAGCACCCCGTGCGTGCGCAGGGCCGTGAGCAGGCCGTCCGGGCGCTCGGCGGTCGGCAGCGGGTCCACGAGGGCGAACGCGCAGCCGAGCACCTTCGCCCCGCCGTCGGCCTCCTCGCTGTCGCCGACCATCAGCGTGTGCTCCGGCGCGACCCCGAGCCGGTCGACGAGCAGCCGGAAGATCTCGGGCTGCGGCTTGATGAACCCCTCCTCGAAGGAGAGGACGAACTCGTCGACGAAGTCCTCGTAGCCGCGCATGGCGAACGCGGGCCGGATGTCGAAGGCGATGTTGCTCAGCACGCCGACCTTGACGCCCTTGGCCGCGGTGTCCTTCAGCGCCGCCTCGGTGTCCGGGTACGGCGTCCACTCCGCGGGATCGATCAGGCGGTTGTACAGCGCCTCCGCCTGGTCGGCCTTCCCGACGCCGGACTTGCGCAGCACCTCGAGGTAGATCTTGCGGTGCAGGGCAGGGTCGAGGTCCCGGTTCTCCCACGCGTACTGGTACTCCTCGGACAGCTCGACGACCTGCCCGGTCGGGGCGGTCATGCGGCGCATCAGCTCGGTCTGCGCCTCGACGTCGAGCGGGGCGCCGTCGGGGGTGGTGAGGTCGGAGAGCCAGCTGGAGTTCTGCTCGAGCCGGAAGAGGGTGCCGGAGAAGTCGAACATCACCGCCTGAATCGTCACAGACCACAGGCTACCGGCGCGGGCGCCCCGATCCGTGTGACTTAGTCGGCCGGCAGCAGCAGCCCGGTGGCGACCGCCGCGATGCCCTCGCCGCGGCCGGTCAGCCCGAGCCCGTCGGTGGTGGTGCCGCTGACACTGACCGCGCCGCCCGCGGCCTTGCTCAGCACCTCCTGGGCCTCCTCGCGGCGGGTGCCGATGCGCGGCGCGTTGCCGATGACCTGCACCGACGCGTTGCCCAGCCGCCAGCCCCTGGCCTCGACCAGCCGCCGCGCCTCGGCCACGAACTCGGCGCCGTGCACGCCCGCCCAGCGCGGGTCGCTGGTGCCGAACACCGCGCCCAGATCGCCGAGCCCGGCCGCGGACAGCATCGCGTCACACAGCGCGTGGGCGGCCACGTCGCCGTCGGAGTGCCCGGCGCAGCCGTCGACGCCGTCCCAGCGCAGCCCGGCGATCCAGCACTCGCGGCCCGCTTCGATCGGATGGACGTCGACCCCGGTCCCGACCCTCAACCCTGCTCCTCGAGTAGTGCTTCCGCGACGGCCACGTCGAAGGCCGTGGTGAGCCGGAGCGCGGTGGGGTGCCCGGCCACCGTCCGCACGCTACCGGGCAGGTCCGACAGCGGGTCCGCGCCGCGCGCGCAGAGCTTGCCGAGCACGTCGGGCCGGTAGCCGACGGGGGTCTGCACGACGCGCAGCCGGTCCCGGTCCGAGGTGCCGTCGACGAGGTCACCGGAGACGTGTTTGACGGTGTCGGTGACGGGTAGGACCGGGATGATCGCCTCTGCCCCGGCGAACACGGCCTCGGCCACCGCGCGGACGGTGGCGGGCGGCACGAACGGACGCGCGACGTCGTGCACCAGGACGACGTCGGAATCCCCGGCGGCCTCGAGAGCCGCCCGGACGGTTTCGGCGCGATCAGGACCACAGACCAGTACCCGGCACCGGGAACCGGCGCCGGGTACGGCCCGTATGATCACTTCACATTCCCCGAGCACGGGTTCGGGGACCGCCACGACCAGGCGGTCCGCACATCCGGACTCCAGCAGGCCGCGCACGGCGTGCCGCAACACCGGCGCACCGCGCACGAGGGCGCACGGATCCGGCCCCTCGGGGTCGGCGATGAGGACTGTCGCGACCTTCATCGCCGGGGTCTCACTTCGCGGGACGAGCTGTGTCTCATCAGGCACACGTAACGGATGAGCACGCTTGCCTGCTCATCTCGCGAGGTCAGCCTGTGCGTTCTAGACGGCCGCTGTTTCCAGGACCTCGTCGAGCAGCGTCTCCGCCTTGCCCTCGTCGGTGCCCTCGGCCAGGGCCAGCTCGCTGACCAGTATCTGCCGGGCCTTGGCCAGCATCCGCTTCTCGCCGGCGGACAGGCCGCGGTCCTTCTCGCGCCGCCAGAGGTCGCGCACCACTTCGGCCACCTTGTTCACATCGCCCGAGGCGAGCTTCTCCAGGTTGGCCTTGTACCGACGAGACCAGTTCGTGGGCTCCTCGGTGTGCGGCGCTCGCAGCACGTCGAAGACCCGGTTCAGGCCATCCTGGCCCACGACGTCCCGCACACCGACGATCTCGGCGTTGTCAGCGGGCACGCGAACCGTGAGGTCCCCTTGCGCGACTTTGAGGACGAGGTACTGCTTCTCCTCGCCCTTGATCACGCGGGTCTCGATCGCTTCGATGAGTGCGGCACCGTGGTGCGGGTAGACGACGGTCTCTCCGACCTTGAAAACCATGTGTCCTCTGCCCCTTTCGCTGGGTCCATCTTAGCACGCGGCGAGGGGGGTCACCTAGCGGGCCGAGATCGTCGTCGCAGGTCAGGGGCCATCCGGGGGGTTGACAAACCGATAAAGTGCATGCTCATGCAGGTGGTGGGGAACCCTGTCGACATTGCCGAATTGATCCACTGTGGACGGTTTATGGTCCCCTCCGCGCGCCCTCGGTGGCGAGCATTCCGGCCATGGCCAGGTCCCTCCCGCCAGCCCACCACCACCCTCAACGGAGCCGCTTCGCGGCGCAGATAGGATCGGGCCGGTATAGCTTCTAGGAGGGACTGAGACCGTGAGGCTGCAGAAACGTCGTGTGGTCGGCGCGAGCGTGGTCGCCGTGGGTGCCGCCCTGGCTCTCGCCGGGTGCGGGGCCGGGCAGATCACCCAGACCAACACCATGCTGCCCGCGGTCAACGGCGCCATGGCGCAGGCGGGCAAGCTCGTCCTGCGCGACGCCGGCCTGGTCAACCGCAACGACTGCCAGCAGGCGTACGCGAGCGGGTCGAGCGCCCCGCTGACGCTGGTGATCGCCAACGACGGCACCGCCGACGACGAGCTGGTCAGCGTGAGCAGCGCGAACGCCGCGAGCGCCACCATCGAGGGCCAGAAGGCCGTCGTGGCGGGCAGCAAGCTGCTGGTCGGCCCGGCCACCGAGGGCGAGTCCGTGCAGCAGCCCAGCTCCGCCTCGCCGACTTCGCCGACGTCGGGTTCGCCCACGTCGCCGGCCTCGGCCTCGCCGTCGGCGGGCCCCACCGGCCAGCCGACCCGCGTCGGTCACGCCGAGATCGTGCTGCAGGGCATCAAGCAGGTCGTGTGGCCCGGGCAGACCGTCCCGGTGACCTTCACCTTCCGCGACGCCGGCCCGGTGACCGTGCAGCTGCCGATCCACGCGCCCACGGTCGAGCTGAGCTGCCAGCCCAGCGCCTCGCACGAGGCCGGCGGTCACTAGAACTGTCGGTGGTGCCCGCTAGCGTGACCGACCATGGTCAAGAAGGGCACGAGCTACCGCTGCGGTGAGTGCGGGTACGAGGCCGCCAAGTGGGTCGGCCGCTGCCCGGAATGCCAGGCCTGGGGCACGATCGAGGAGCGCGGGGACGCGCGCCCGGCCATCGCCCGCGTGGCCGCCGGTGCGCCCAGTGCCCCGGCCCGGCCGATCGGCCAGGTCGACATCGAGGCCGCCCGCGCCCGCACCACGGGTGTGGGTGAGCTGGATCGCGTGCTCGGTGGTGGGCTCGTGCCGGGGGCGGTCGTGCTGCTGGCGGGTGAACCCGGTGTCGGCAAGTCGACCCTGCTGCTCGAGGTGGCCTACCAGTGGGCCCGCGGCGGGTCCGGTCCCGCGCTGTACGTCACCGGTGAGGAGTCCGCGGGGCAGGTCCGACTGCGGGCCGAGCGGACGAAGAACCTGCACGAGCGCGTGTTCCTGGCCGCGGAAAGCGATCTCTCGGCCATCCTCGGGCACGTCGACGCCGTCAAACCGGGTGTGCTGATCGTCGACTCGGTGCAGACGATGGCCTCGCCGCAGGTGGAGGGCGCGCCGGGCGGTGTGACGCAGGTCCGTGCGGTCACCGCCGGTCTGGTGGCGCTGGCGAAGGAGCGCGGGCTGCCGGTCGTGCTCGTGGGGCACGTCACGAAGGACGGCTCGGTGGCCGGGCCGCGCGTGCTGGAGCACCTGGTCGACGTGGTGCTGCACTTCGAGGGCGACCGGCATTCGACGCTGCGGATGGTGCGCGGGGTGAAGAACCGGTTCGGGCCCGCGGACGAGATCGGCTGCTTCGAGCTGCGTGAGGACGGCATCGCCGGGGTGCCGGACCCGTCGGGGCTGTTCCTGAACCGGCGGGAGGACGCGGTGCCGGGCACCGCGGTGACGGTCACGGTCGAGGGCAAGCGGCCGCTGCTGTGCGAGGTGCAGGCGCTCGTGTCGAGTGCGGGGGCGCCGCAGCCCAGGCGGGCCGTGAGCGGGCTGGACTCGGCGCGGGTGGCGATGATCCTCGCCGTGCTGGAGAAGCGCGGCGGGATCCGGCTGGGCGACCGGGACGTCTACTCGGCGACGGTCGGCGGCATGAAGGTGACCGAGCCGGCGGTGGACCTCGCGGTGATCCTGGCGTTGTGGTCCTCGGTGCGTGATGTGGCGCTGTCGCCGCGGCTGGTGGTCGTCGGCGAGGTCGGGCTGGCGGGGGAGATCCGGCGGGTCTCCGGAGCCGGCCGCCGGCTGGCCGAGGTCGGGCGGCTGGGGTTCACGCACGCCCTGGTGCCGCCCGACCCGGGGAAGCTGCCGGACGGCATCCGCGTGCTGGAGGTGGACTCGGTAGCGGCGGCCCTCCACGCGGCGAACCACGCCTGAGGCGGGAGCCGGGCGGCGGCGACGGGGCGGCGGCGCCGGAATCGCGCGTGGCTCGGTCGCAGTGAGGCTGCTGTAGCGGCGGCCATGCATGCGGTGAACCGTGCCTGAGGCGGGAGCCTGGCGGCGGCCCCGGAATCGCCCGTGTCCCGGCCGTGGTCAGGCTGCTGGCGACCGCCGTGCGAGCAATCCGCTCGTCGCTCACGCCGCGGGGCCGTGCCAAGGCGGTGCGGCTCTCGATGGCCAGCACTCCTCGCAACAATGGCGACCGGAAGGCGCTGCAGACCTGCTTGGGACCGCGGGAGCAGGCCACCACCGGCACCGCATACACCAGCCGGCCGGCTTGAAGCCCTGTTCCGCGGCAGCTGCGACCGCACCATCCGCCAGGTCGAATCGGTGGCGGTGGCCCAGTGCGCCTGGGGCGGGAATCGGAGCGGCGGTGCCGGGGCCGCCCGTGTCCCGTCGCACTCAGGCTGCGGTGGTGGTGGCCCGGCGCGCGGTGGACCGCGCCTGGGGTGGGGACCGGGGCGGCGGCGCCGGGATCGTGCGTGGCTCGGTCGCAGTCAGGCTGCTGGCGACCGCCGTGCGAGCAATCCGCTCGTCGCACCCGGCGCGGGGCCGTGCCAGGGCGGCGGGATGAATCATCCAGTCCGAGCCTGTCCGGCTCCGCCTGGCAAGAGAGAAGGCCCCCTCCGGCAGCCGGAGGGGGCCTTCGTCCAACCGTGCTTACGCGCCCGACAGCAGCTTCGCGCAGCGGATCAGGCCCAGGTGCGAGTACGCCTGCGGGTGGTTGCCCAGCGAGCGCTCCGCCACCGGGTCGTACTGCTCCGGCAGCAGCCCCGTCGGGCCGGCCGCGTCGACCAGCTGCTCGAACAGCTCCTCCGCCTCGGTGCGGCGGCCGGTCAGCAGGTACGCCTCGATCAGCCACGCGGCGCACAGGTGGAACCCGCCCTCGCCGCCGGGCAGGCCGTCGTCGCGGCGGTAGCGGTACACCGTGGAACCGCTGCGCAGCTCGGCCTCGATCGCGGTCACCGTGTGCTGGAACCGCTCGTCGGAGGGGTCGATCAGCCCGGCCAGCCCGACGAACAGCGAAGCCGCGTCCAGGTCCGTCCCGTCGTAGGCCGTGGTGAACGCCTGCACCTCGTCGTTCCAGCCGTGGGTCAGCACGTCGTTCGCGATCTCCTCGCGCAGGTCGTGCCACCCGGCCGGGATCTCACGCCCGTACACCTCGCCGAGCTTGATGGCCCGGTCCACCGTCACCCAGCACATGACCCGCGAGTACACCCGGTGCCGCGGCACGTGCCGCTCTTCCCAGATGCCGTGGTCCGGCTCCGACCAGCGCCGCGTCACGGCCTCGGCCATCGCGCGCACCAGCTGCCAGTCCTCGTCCCGCAGCTCGCCACGCACCTGCGCCAGCTCGGCCACCAGCTCGACGACCGGTCCGAACACGTCCAGCTGCACCTGGTGGTTCGCCAGGTTGCCGACGCGCACCGGGCGCGAACCCGCGTACCCGGGCAGCGAGTCGATCACGGCCTCGGCGCCCAGCTGGGTGCCGTTGATCGTGTACAGCGGGTGCAGCCGCTCCGGGCCGGCCAGCGTCGCCAGCACGCCGTGCAGCCACCGCAGGTAGCCCTCGGCCTCGGCCATCGAGCCCAGCCCGACCAGCTCCCGCACGGTGAACGCGGCGTCCCGGATCCAGCAGTAGCGGTAGTCCCAGTTCCGCACGCCGCCGATCTCCTCCGGCAGCGACGTCGTGGC
This sequence comes from Amycolatopsis ruanii, assembly GCF_003385175.1. Lineage (NCBI taxonomy): Bacteria > Bacillati > Actinomycetota > Actinomycetes > Pseudonocardiales > Pseudonocardiaceae > Amycolatopsis > Amycolatopsis ruanii. The sequence goes on along the minus strand of NZ_PQHY01000021.1, from coordinate 87,803 downwards.
GGCCGCCAGCACCGCGCCGGTGTCGGCGTTGCACAGCCCGCGCAGCGTCAGCGCCGAACGCGCGACCAGCTCCGACTCCACGTTCGGCAGCTTCAGCGTGGTCGCCCAGTCGCTCCAGTACGCCCCGGCGCGCGCCCGCCGCTCCACTTCGGACAACTCGTGCGCGGACAGATCCGTGGTGCCGCAACGCAGTTCGAGCACGACCGGCTCGTCCTGGGTGGGCTGGACCAGTGCCGTGGCGGTGTCGTGCAGGCCGTCGGAGGTGATCTCCCACGCCACGCCCGGCGAGCGGAGCACGAACGGCTCCGACGTGCCCAGCACGCGCAGGCCCTCGGCGTCCGGCACCAGTCGCACCGGCACGCCGCCGAACTCCGGCCGCGGCGCGAACACCACGGACGCCGCGGCCGTCCCGGAGATCACGCGCACCAGGTCGGTGCGGTGCGGCGGGCCCTCCGGCTCCAGGTAGTCCGTCACCAGCAGCCGCGACCAGCGGGTCTCGACCGTCATCGTGTTCGGCAGGTACCGCTGGCCCAGCGGCAGGCCGTTGTGGTGCGGCTTGATCGAGAAGTGGCCGGCGCTGGCGCCGCCGAGCAGGTCGGCGAACACCGCGGGCGCGTCCGGGCCGGGGTGGCACATCCAGGTCAGCCGGGCGTCCGGGGTCACCAGGGCGACCGCGCGCTCGTTGGACAGCATCGACAGCCGCTCGATCGGCGGCGCCTGCTCGCCGTAGAGCCAGTTGCGGCGCTCCTCCAGCATGAACGCGAGAACCGTGGCGACGTCGTCGGTGCTGGCCACCCGGTAGCCCGCCAGCGTCTCACCGTCGCCGACCTTGACGCCCACGTCGGGACCGGACAGCCGCGCGAACGCCTTCTCGTCGGTCACGTCGTCACCGAGGAAGATCGCCGCGGTGGCGCCGACCTGGTGGCGCAGGGTGTCCAGCGCGCGGCCCTTGTCGGTCTGCACGACGGCCAGTTCGACGACCTCCTTGCCGTCGGTGGTCGTCACACCCTCCCACGTGCACGGTCCACTGTGGACCTCGTCGAGGACGCGGCGGGCGGCTTCGCGGTCGGCGCGGCGGACGTGCACGGCGATGCTGGCCGGCTTGACCTCCAGCGACACGCCCGGCACGCCACCGGCGATGCGCTCCAGCTCCTGCTCGACCCGCCGGTGCAGGTCACGGGCCTGCGCGTCGAGCTCGTGCACGAAGCCGATGTCGAATTCGGAACCGTGGCTGCCGACCAGGTGCACCTCGTGCGGCAGTCGCGACAGGATGGCGAGGTCGCGCAGCGCGCGGCCGGAGATGACCGCGGTGGTCGTCTCGTGCAGCCCGGCCAGCGAGCGCAGCGCGCCCACCGACTCGGGCAGCGGGCGCGCCTCGTCCGGGTTGGTCACGATCGGAGCCAAGGTCCCGTCGTAGTCGCAAGCGACCAGCAAACGCGGCGTGCGAGCGATCTGCACGATCGCACGGCGCAGCTCAGCGGGCAGGGACTCGGCGGTCACCACTCCTCCTTAAGGAGCTCAGAAGCGTATTGCTGCAGGTGGGACACTCAGGCGGCCGGTTCGGACCCGAGTGCCTCGAGGAACGACCGTGCCCACCTGTCGACGTCGTGGGTGAGGACCTGACGCCGCAACGCGCGCATCCGGCGTCTGCCCTCGGCAGGGTCGAGCGTAATGGCCGCCTCCAACGCGTTCTTCACCCCGTCAAGATCGTGTGGATTGACGAGAAACGCGCTGGTCAGCTCGGCGGCGGCACCAGCGAACTCGGACAGCACGAGCGAGCCGCCGAGGTCGTGGCGGCACGCGACGTACTCCTTGCAGACGAGATTCATCCCATCGCGTAGTGGGGTGACGACCATGACGTCGGCCGCACTGTAGAACGCGGCCAGTTCCTTGCGGTCCACCGACTGGTGCAGGTAGTGCACCACCGGATGACCGACGCGGGCGAACTCACCGTTGATCCGGCCCACCATCTGCTCGATCTCGGTGCGCATCCGCTGGTAGTGCTCGACGCGTTCCCGGCTCGGGGTCGCCAGCTGGACGAAGGTGACGTCCTCGGGCTGGACACGGCCCTCCTGGAGCAGTTCGTGCAGTGCCTGCAGGCGCAGGTCGATGCCCTTGGTGTAGTCCAGGCGGTCGACCCCGAGCAGGACGGTCTTCGGATTGCCCAGGTCACGGCGGATCTGGGCGGCCCGCTCCGCGACCTCCTTGGTACGGGCGAGCGTGTCCAGGCCGGCGGCGTCGATCGAGATCGGGAACGCCCCGACCCGGACCGTGCGGTTGCCGACCTGCATCATGCCCGGCCGGGACCGCACGCCGACCGCGCCGCGGCTCGGTTCGAGGCCGAGCAGCGTGCGGGCCAGCCACAGGAAGTTCTGCGCGCCACCCGGCCGGTGGAAGCCGACCAGGTCGGCGCCGATCAGGCCGCGCACGATCTCCGCGCGCCACGGGAGCTGCATGAACAACTCGACCGGCGGGAACGGGATGTGCAGGAAGAAGCCGATGCGCAGGTCGGGGCGCAGCTCGCGGAGCATGCTCGGCACCAGCTGCAGCTGGTAGTCCTGCACCCACACCGTGGCGCCCTCGGCGGAGACCTGCGCGCTGGCCTCGGCGAAGCGGCGGTTGACCTGGACGTAGCTCTCCCACCAGCCGCGGTCGAACACCGGCGGCGCGACGACGTCGTGGTAGAGCGGCCACAGCGTGGCGTTGGAGAAGCCCTCGTAGTAGTCGCGGACCTCTTCGGTGGACAGCGAAACGGGGTAGAGGACCATGCCCTCGTCACTGAACGGGTCGACGTCCACACCGGGCACGCCCGGCCAGCCGACCCAGGCGCCCTTGCGCGAACGCAGGAACGGCTCCAGCGCCGACACCAAGCCACCCGGGCTCGCGGTCCAGCGCTGGTTGCCATCGGCCGTCCGTTCGAGGTCGACGGGCAGCCGGTTGGCGACCACGACGAAATCCGCCGAAGCCGTGCCGATCCCTGGTTCGCTCACGTGGCCATGCTCCCTTGTCGTCCCCTCGAACACTATCTCGCGACGGCGAGCCAAGATCCACCGCGCGGTGGCTCATGGACGGCTACTCCAGTCGGCGCTCGGTCGTCCGCAGCGGACCCGCCATCCGGGGGCCCGCGAGCTTCCGTTCGAGGCGGCCGAGACCGGTGCGGACCGGCTGCGCGAGGTACTCGCCGAGTACCACGCCGGCGGCCAGCGCAAGCCCGATCGCCGCGGCTTTGATCAGCGTGGAGAGGTTGCCGTTGCTCTGGGTGGCCAGTTCATAAAGGCCACGGTACGTGGACAGACCCGGCAACAGGGGGGTGATTCCCGACACCGCCACGACCAGCGGCGTCACCTTCAGACGGCGGGCCAGCACGCCACCCGAGAAGCCGATCACGACCGCCGCGACGGCCGAGGAGGTGATGACGTCGAACTGGCCCACGATCACCAGCGCGCCGTACACGCCCGCGCCGATCGCGCCCGCCGCGGCGGCGACGAGCATCGAGCGCAGCGTCGAGTAGCTGGCGATCGCGAAGCAGGCCGCCGCGGCCGCGCCCGCGGGCACGATGACCAGCAGGCTGTTCGCGGTCTGGGCGGGCAGCACCGGTTCGGCCGGGGTGAAGCCGAGCGCCTTGGCGATGTTCAGCGCGAGCGCGACACCGGTGATCAGGCCGGCGGACATCAGGACGGTTTCCATCGTGCGGCCCGCGGCGGTCACGTTGTAACCGGTGATGGCGTCCTGCACCGCGGACACCGTGGACAGACCGGACAGCAACACGGTGATCGCCGCGGCGGCGACCAGCGTGGAGAACCTCGACGGCACGAGATCGGTGTTCACGGCGACCGTGGCCAGCCCGGTCGCGACCAGCCCGCCGACGGCCTGCTGGAAGAAGAACGGCAGCGCGACGCGGTTGAGGAGGCGGCCGAGCCGGTCGATGAGGGCCGAGATGATCAGCGCGCCGACCGCGACGTCGAGGGTGCCGCTGAGCAGCAGGGTGATGAAGAAGGCCATGCCGCCCCAGGCCAGCGTGGCGAACCAGCGCGGGTACGGGTGCGGGGCGGTGGTGATCTTGTGCAGCTCGGTGTAGGCCTCTTCCGCGCTGAGGTGGCCGCGCAGGATCTGCTGGACCAGCATCTCCGTCTGGGACAGGCGGGTGTAGTCCAGGCTGCGCGAGCGGACCACGCGCAGGGCCGTGATCGGGTTCGCGTCGGTGCCGCGGTGGCAGGTGACGGTGATGGACGTGAAGATGACGTCCACCTCGCAATGCGGGAGACCGAAGGCGGAGGTGAGGGACAGGATGGTCGCGGTCACGTCGGACGCGCCGGCGCCGCTGGCCATCTGCACCTCGCCGACGCGCAGGACCAGGTCGAGGACGAAGTTGACCGTCGCCTCGTCCGGCAGGGCGGGACCGAGTTCGGTGGTCGCGTCCGGCGCCGGCTGCTCTCCGGTGGGCGCTTCCAGGATGTGCCAGGCCCGGCGCCGAGGCTCGGTCGCCCGGCGCCGCCGGTTCGCCTTTTCGACGCCGGGGTCCTCCGGCGCTTCGAGGATGTGCCAGCCGCGCCTGCGGGTCACCGGGCCCCGGACGCGCTGGGTGCTGTTCATACGGCCGTCACCTCCTTGATTTGGCCTCCCGGCAGGCCCATCGCCTGGATCAAGCCGGTCGTTGCAAAGGGGCAACCGTGGCGTGCACCACTCCGCCGATCATCCACGAAACCGGAGGGCCCGGCAGCGGTTGCTAGGATGACCCCGATCAGGCCGACTTAGCTCAGCTGGTAGAGCAGCTGTCTTGTAAACAGCAGGTCAGGGGTTCGAGCCCCCTAGTCGGCTCCACGAAGTTCACGTGCCGACGTGCAGTGATGCGTTCCACACCCTCGACGCGGACGATCGCCGCAGAGGCGTGTGACAACGGTGTGATAACCGGCGTGCCTGTCATGATGTCTTCTTCGCGCGCGGGACGAACGCGGCCACTGCGTCGGCTGCTGCGGCGGCCACCTCGGGATAGACCGACGTGTACGTGTTGGCCGTCGTGGACAGGTTCGCGTGACCCAAGATCTCCTGAACGACTTTCATCTCGACCTTGGCAGCGAGCATGATCGACGCTGCCCCGTGCCTGAGGTCGTGCAGGCGTACAGGCGGGAGGTCGCATTCCTCGATCAGTCGTTCGAACTCGTCAGACACCCAGTCCGGGTGCAGGGGTGAGCCGTCCTCTTGCGTGAACACCTTGCCCGAGTCGACCCATGCCTCACCCCACGCGAGTCGTTCTTTCTTTTGGGCGACTCGGTGTGCACGAAACACCTCCACACCGTCAGTGCCCAGCGGGACGACGCGGCCGCCGGCCTCGGACTTCGGCGTGTCCTCTATTACTCGTCCTTCGACGACCACGCGCTGTCGTTCGATGGTGGCCGATGGGGGTGTGGCGTCCATCGCGCAGTCGAGCCATTCCAGCCCGCAGGCTTCCCCACGACGCAGACCGCGATGCGACAGGAGGAACCACAGCGCAAAGAGACGGTGGTCCTGCACGTGGTCGAGGAACACCCCGAGCTGATCAGGACGCCACACCATTACCGACTGAGGCGGGGGCACGAGGTCACGAGCGCGCTTGTACGACTTGCCCTGCTCGACCAGCTTGGCCACCTCGTCGCGCCAGCGCTTCTCACGCTCGACCGTCCACACCATCGGCTTGGGTGACTTGCCGCTGGGCAGCTTGACGAGCGACGCGACGTTGACCGACACGAGGCCCTCCCTGAGCGCGTCTGAGAGCGCCACGCGCAACGTCGCGCGTATGCGTTGCATCGTCGCCGCAGAGACGTGCTTGACGTTCCTGAGGCGTCCTTTTCGCACCTGCTCGTTGCGCTCGTTGATCGCGTCGAACACGGCGGACACGTGTGCCACCCGAAGATCGCCGAGGCGGAGGTGCCCGAGGTGTGGCGTCCAGTAGCGGTCGATGTGACCTTGGTAGAGAGCACGCGTCTTGCGCTTGATGTCGGTCTTGCCCTTGATCCAGCCGTCCAGGTACTCGCCGACAGTCAGGCGGTCGTTGACGATGATCCCCTTTGACGCTTTCGCCTTGACGTCGTCCATCGCGTCCTGGGCGTCGTCGCGGCTCTCGAACCCACCGCGCAACATCTGACTACGCTTGCCGCCCACACCCACGACCGGAAGCGCGAAGTACCACGTGCCGTGACGGGGGTTCCACGCGCCGTCCGGCCGCTTGAGCTTCGGACACGATCGCCCGAGCTGTCGGCGCTTGCCGTTCACGACCTCGGTGCACCCGCATCGCTTGAAAACCGTTCCCTGAGCCATTCTTCCTCCAGACATAGCAATGGCCCCGTTTCCGGGGCCGATCGCCTTGGGTTTCTGCTTATGCGGCTTGCTTCTCCAGCAAGTCAACGATCTTCTTCACGGTGTCGTCATTGACGCGAGGGAACATCGATCGGCATCGGCACCAACCGCAAAACCCTTCTTTGAGCATGTGGACGGGGGTAAGCCTTGTGCAGCATGCGCATTGCTTCTTCTTCATTTCTCTTCCTTTCCTGTTAGTCGTCGTGCTTGGTCGATCTGGACACTCAGGGATCCGGCGCGTTCCTGGGCGTTGCTGAGACCTTCCACCAGGTCGGCTAACGCCTGTTGCATGTCGTGGAATACCTCGCGCACAGGCTCGCTCGGCAACGTCGCCTCGAACAACTCAGACCGAGAAATCGTTGCCCCACTTGGCATGTCGATGCCTCGGACCTCGACGCCGGGTGTAAGTAGCTGATCCACACCAACACCGAGCACGTGCGCGAACGCGACGAGTTCTACGGCCGTGAAGGCGCGCTTACCTCGCTCGGCCGCCCACACCATCTGTCGCGACCAGTCTTTCTCAAGGTAGTGCCCGAGCTGTTTGCCCAGCTCACCCTGGGTGACCCCGCGCTGTTCTCGTGTCTCGGCGATGTTCGCGCCTATCACGGCTTCGATCTCCATGAGCCTCCCGTTCACCTGTTGTGTCTCGTCACAACTTACCACGTACGCTACGTATTGACAACGTCATGTCTGCATGACAACGTATGAAAACGACGCTCGACAGGGCGGCTACCTGCGGAAACAGGAGGAAACATGGCTAAGAAGCCTATGACGCAAGAAGAACTGCTGGCGTTGCCAGCGATGATCCACTTTCGCCAGGCGTGCAACGCTCTGAACATCGACCCGACCAAGGGTTATCAGTGGGCTCGTGAGGGAACATTCCCGGTTCCAGTGCGTAAGATTGGCGCTCACTATCGCGTGCCGACGGCACCGATCCTCCGATTCCTCGGTATCGAGCGTGATCACACTCACGACACACACGCTTCTACCTTGAACGGGGAGGCGTCTTTCTCACCTGCTGTCAGGCGATCGCTCGACTTCTCGCCCGCTGTGTACGTGAAGACCAAGAGCGGCAAGCGGATCAAGATCGACCCCGACAAGATGTACAGGCGTGGTGGTCGTCGGGTTCTCGGCGCCGACATCATCGCGGAGCGTCAGGCATGACGATCCAGCCTCTGAGCGACGTTCTAGGGCCTGAATATGACACCGACGACGAATCACGCGACGAGCGCCCAGCACTCGCGCAGCGGCGACCTGAGGAGCACCTAATCGCCATCGCACGCACCGACGATGGTCGCGACAATCGATCCGAGCTCGTTGTCGAAGGCGAGGATTTCGAGTGGTTCGACCACAAAGATGAGGGACCGAATTCATGGTACCCACAAAGCCTGTGGGAAGACTTCCTTGATATCGAGGCAGGTTATGACCTCACTCTCATGCCAGATATGGGTTACCGTGAGGATGGGCAATGCCTGATTTACCGAGGTCGGATCAACTGGGTCGCTGGCGAACCTGAGGCGGGCAAGGGATGGTTCGCCCTGATGGTCGCGTTGCAGACGATGGAAGATGGGTGGCCGGTCGTTTATATCGACTTCGACCACACCCGGATGGCGATCCTTCGACGCCTACTCGATATGGGCGCTGATAAAGAAACCCTCCTGAAGTATTTCCACTATGTCAAGCCCGGTACGTCGGTTAGTGATAAAGAGTCGCGGAGCCGATTCGAAGAAGTGATCGGGCGCATTGACCCTGCTCTCGTGATCGTCGATACGGCGACTGAGGCTGCAGTGAACGAAGGTCTTGACCTCATCATGAATCCCAATGACGTGATCGCCTTCAAGCGTCGTCTACTTCAACCCATTATCGACTTCGGCGCGGCAGTTCTCGTGATCGACCACACCGCGCCTGGTCCGATCACCCGTTACCCGATGGGAGCCAAGCATAAAAGGGCCATGACCAATGGTGCCATGTACATGATTCAGCGGGAAGTGCCAATCTCGCCTGGTGGGCGGGGCAAATCCCTGGTGTGGTTGGCGCGGGACAAAGAAGGACAGATTCAGAAGAAGTCTATGCAGAACGCAGGCTATCCCGATATCGAGGGAAACCTCGAACTTGTCGGCATCCTGCGTGCAGATGGCGAAACACGACAGGTCGCTGACCTCGACGTGTACCTAGACATGCCCCAGCCGTCGTCTGGCGCATCTTCCACACCCTCCGGGCGTCGTCACCCCGGTGCGCGTCGACGAGGCTCCACGGGCGGCGTGAATGTTGAAGGCATTAAGGCGTGCTTGGACCGCGACCCGGCCATGAGCAAGAACAAGATTTATGATCAGGTAAAAGGGAATCGTAAGGCCGTGCTTGCCAAGGTGGACGAACTACGAGCTGCGCGTACCACTGAAACCTAGGGTGGTACCAAAATGTTGGTACTGGTATCGGTACTGGTATTGGTACCGGTGCATCGAATCGTCCAGGTGATAAGAGTGGTACCAGTACCGCGACGATACCCCCCTCCTTTAGGAGGGGTATCACGCGTTGGTACTGGTATCACCTATCGCCGATGTGACAGGGTATCGCCAAAGCAAAGAGAGAAGATAATGGGAATCGCTGTTGTGGTCTGGTCGCTCCTAATGCTGCTGACGCAGATCATCGCTCATCTTCGGTTTCGGGGGTGTGGGAAATTAGTGATAACGTCGGACTGACAAATTGGGAGGACACATGCGAATCTACCACGTCGGGTCACTCGACCTATGGGACATGGAAAAGTTCCAAGACCCAAAAACCGGCCAGAAATTCGAAGTCCCAACCTCGCAACTATGTCTCGACTGCTGGACGACCGCGCTTGACGTGGATTCCGAGTTGAAGGTTACGCGCGTCATCCACGATAAGACCTGTCCGCAGGTCGCGTCTCGGAAGGAAGCCTCGCGATGACAAGCCCAGAGCCCAACCCGTTGCGGGACATCTATCGTACGGACCCGGCGAAGAAGGATGAGCCTGCGCCTCGGACGGAACAAATCAAGAAATGACGGACGAGCGTTGTGAGCGCACTGAGCTGCTGGTCAGAGACTGCGCGCATTGCAGGCCGGCCGATCCAGACGAGCGAGATCTCATCCTCATGAGCGTGGCCGATCGATCCACACCCGGGCAGAGGGGCAAAGCCGCGGGGCGTTCGCGCAACCAAGCCAGACTGTTCGCGGCCGACACGGACGCCTCGGACCTTGAGATCGTCGCCCGCTTTCTGCCGTCCGGATTCGTTGATCTGTACTCGCGAGTCCTTGAGATCGAGTTCGGCGCTCACAACCTCGGATCTGCACGACCCGGTAACCCCAACGAGCTGGTGGGTGTGGGCCGAGGATCAGGGCCGCGTCTGTCGACCAGCAAGACCGAGAGTCGCAGCGTGACGCGAACCCACAGCGCCAGCTCGTCGAAAGCCATCATCCGGTCGGAGCGAGCCCTGTGGGGCCGTTATCGCCTCGACCGCAAGCTCAAGCGCATCGTGACCGACCTGCATAACCTCCTGGCCGAGATCGACGGCTCAGACGGCGCACGCCCCGTCAAGCGCCAGTGTGCAGGCAAGTGCCATCAGTTCGGGGAACCGGATTGGCTGTACTGCGCGCGGTGTGGAGGACCGATGCAAGAAGTCGGCTAGTTGCACATCGGCTGATTGCACAACAGATGACGCACTTCTTTTCGCAGGTCACGCGGTGTGTGATCAGGCTGTGTACCCACGCAGCGTCGACCGCGTTCACGTCGCCGACATCGTGACGGTGCAAGGCGGCGCATCCGGCCCTCAGATACTCGCCGCGGCCTGAACGTCGTCCCAACGAGTATTCATGCTCGCCACACCGTTGAGGCACGTCACAGCGACGCTCAGCGCCCGCGCGATGATGCTGACGAACCACCCGGCACCAGTAGGTCCCCGAAGTTCTAATGGTACTCGTTCCCTTTCGGGAGGGGAGTTACCTTCAACAATGGCGACACTGCATTAAGCGCCCACGTCCTCGCAAAACCCCTCAATTTCGATCAAGAATTTGCCAATGTCGGTGCCTTGATGTCAATATTCCGATATCGACATTGTGGAGGTGTGGCAATGGGCGCTCGCGGCAAGGTGCCTGAGTATCAGAAAACGATTCCGCTCAGGTTGAGTCGTTCGACCAATGCGCGTCTTCGCATTTTTGCAGAACTTGACGGTGTCCCTGTTTCATCGCTCATCCGTACCTTCATCAGAGAAGGCTTGGAGAGGCGGACCGTCCCCGAGGACCCATTCGGCAAGACCATCAAACACGCCCTTGAGACCGTGTCTCAGCTGGACCCGCGGCTGCTCAAAAGCAGGGATGCGCCGAGTGCTCGTCTGCGCGCGGTTGTCGAGGAATACAAGAAGCAAATCGCTGAGGAAATCATGAAGGGAGACTCTGATGCCACACCAGGAGTCAAGCGGCGCCGAGCGTGAATATCACCTTGGCATCATGCATCGTGAACTCGTCAAGGTGGAGCAGGCCATTACGGAGGCAGAGCAGCGCAAGGCTCGCATGGGAGCAGCCGGGGTGCCCAAGGACATGGCCGAGCGTTTCCCGGCACTGAAGGGTGATCGATGATGGAAGAACTCGTGAACTCGCGGCGACTGGCGGATATGCGTCTGTTCGCCGAATCGGTCGCGCTGTCGCCGATGAGCCGGCGCGCCGTCGATCAGGCCATCGGTCGCATCGAGACGCAGTGGTTGCAGCGCAAGCAGGAGCAGTACAGCAAAGCCCTTGCGATGCGCGATCGGCAGCACGCGGAAGTTGTCGAGGTTGCGACAGCCACTGCGCAGAGCGCCAAGGAAATCCTGTCCAAGGTGACTGACGGACTCATGAGCCCGGAGGAAGGGCGGGCGTGGCTGCGCGACGTGTTCAGCTATCACGACCAACTGACCAAGCAGCACGCGGCGATCGCGGAAATGGAACCCTCGTTGGCCGAGTTCGAAGCCAAGAGTGTGGACGACTTCCAGGACGAGTGTTTCCAGCGTTTCCCGTCTGATCGCGAGCACACGCCGACCCTGCAGCAGGCCGTGGAAGAGTATGTCGCGGAGGCGAAGCATCGGGCGGCCGTTCGTGCCCGTCCTGTGGCACCTGGCGCGGTCGACCCGTCGCAGCTCACGCATCCGGACGCCTGATGAACGTAGACGACATGTCCGACGAGCAGGTGCGGGCTGCGCTCAAGGCTGTCTTAGAAGTCCACGGCCGGTACACCGGATCCGATCACTGCGTCGCCACCAATGGCTGCGACAAGTGGCCATGCTCAACGGTGCGGGCCGTCGACAGGGCCATACAAGCTAACTGAATACGTCTCGTTCCCCCTCTCCTTCCGAGACGGCCAAGGCCCCCGATACCTCAGACCCTGTCGGGGGTTCTTGGTGGACCTGCGCATGTGCCGCACGCGTGATTCGTCGCGGTGCGTCCGTCGAGGCGTCAGCGGCGATCTGAGGGCTGGACAGACCGACTTATGGGGGCATATATTTCTTCACATAAGCTACAAGTGTCGGAGGGACGTCATGGACGAGGCTGCCGCAGTGTTGAACGCGTGGTCAGATGCTTTGAGCGCTGCGAGTGCGGTGCTCAGACAGCACGCCTTGGCGCTGAGCCCGGCTGTAGAGGCGCGGGCCTTGAGTGCCGTTGACCGAGCGCGGATCATGAACCCGCAGTTGGGGCCGCGTCAAGCGGAGATCATCACTCTGCTCGATGAGTTGTATCCCAAGGGGGCGGACACGGGATACCTCCACCGCAAGATGAACTACGACCAGCCCAACGTTTACTTGACGCTCAAAGGTCTCATTCAGCAAGGCATCGTGGAGAAGGACGCCACGACACGCCCACACCTGTACCGGCTGACCGACGACTTCATGAAGCCGGATGATCAGTCCTGATCGTTCGTCAGAAAGCGCCTGTTCCACACCTGGTCGGAGGGTGTGTGATCAGCCTATGAGGCGGCTCGTACCGACATCAGCAGCTCGCGGGCCTCGGTGCCTTCTGCGGCGCAGTCCCACAACAAGTCCGTGAGCCGGTTGTAGACGGTGATCTCGTCAGGGTCGTGCAAGATCACTTCACCGTGCGTCTGCTCGATCATCACCAGGTCGTCCACAACCCAGTACCCGTGCGTGAGGGGATAGGGCAGTTGCACGTGCGGCTTGATGATGCCGAAGCGCACGTTGGGCATTCCGATGGTGGCGATCAAGCGGTGGATCTGCCCGACCATCACATCGGGCGGGGCGATCGGGTGGATGAGCGCTGAGTACGACATCAAGATCTCGATGGTCTTGCCGGGTTCGTACAACACCTGCTGACGCCGCATCCGGGCCTTCACGCCTTCGTCCACGTCGCGTGCCCCGTGCAACTTCGAGACGGCCTCCAGGACGTACCTCGCGTAGTCGGCGTTCTGGAGTACGCCGGGGACCACGCCGATATCGACCGCGCGTATGACCTTTGCCCGAGCCTCGCGGAGGGCTGACTCTTCCTGCCGTGCTTTGTGGCCGGCGCGGAGGCGTTCCTTCCACGCGATGTGCTCGGCGTCGAGGTCAGCCAGTTCCAGTCGGAGTTGTGTGGCGACCTTGGCGGACACGCCGAGCCCGGCGATCCATTCCTCAAGGTCGGCCGAGGTCATGGCCTGACGGCCCTTCTCGATCTTCGATACCTTGGGCGGATTCCAGCCGATCTGGGCCGCGGCTTCCTTGCCGTTGAGCCCAGCTTCCTCGCGGATCTGACGCAGGCGTTCGCCGAACTTGGCTCGTCGCTGCTCGAAGGTCGCCACACCTCTCCTACGTCAGGTCGTTGCGAACGGGCGTGCCTCCTCCCATGCTAGAGCACGAATTTCGCGAAATCTCGCCACGGTGTGGAAATCGCGGATGACCTCGGCGTACTCGAACCCCTCAGGCCCGAAGTGCATCAGGGCGACCCACTCGTCATCGAACAGCCAGAAATCCTGATCGGGTAGGTCCAACTCACGGCGGCGTGCTTCGGGCATAAGGCGCACGTCCTCACCTGCCGCGATGTTGAGTGGCGTCAAGGCAAGCTCGAACTGTAGGTAGTCAGTAAGAGGGTCGGTCAGGACGCGGACACGTGAGTACCGTCGCCCGGCTGCTGTGTTCGCGCGAACCTCGGCCAGCCAGCCCTGTACGAACGTGGTGTCCGGTTCCTCACCGGAGAGGAACTGTCGCAGGGGTTCCTGCTCGTACGGTTCGCGGTAGACCCCCTGCGCTTCCCAGCGAAACGCCGTGCGGGTGAACGACGAGAACGCCTTCGTCCACGCCTCGCCAGACAAGCGTTCACCCATGGTCGAACAGGCGCACAAGGTTTGCGGGAATCTCCACCGCGTCTTCCCAGTCGGGCATCCCGGCCGCCTTGAGCTGGGCCATTGCGTCCGGATCCTTGATCTTCCAACCCTGCACGACGTAGCTGCCCCGACTGGTCTTGAACACGCTGGGACAGTTGCCGCCGACGCTGTCGGCGTCCTTGCCGAGGAACGTCAGCTCGCCCAACGGCTCGTTGAGCTTGGCCGGTTCGGTCATGTCGCCCTCCTGTTGATCTGGGTGCTCCGAGCATGACACAGAGGCCGGTGCTGTTGATTGCGCCAATCGTGTGGTTGTACGATGAAATTTCGAGAAATCGAGATGCGATTGGGCGAAATCATGATGCTGGCGCGACCGACGTCCACGGCTGTCGTGGGCGGTATCGAGCACATCGTTGTTGAGGGAGTGGTCCTCCCCGGCGAGGTCGTGCGCTTCGCGTGCGGGGCAACGTACGTCGTCGGGGCTGGGCGGAAGTGGGAACCGGCCGGTGCGTGCCAGCCCTGCTTAGAGGGGCCGTGATCATGCTGCCCGCGATGCCCACACCCGGGATGCGGGTCCGGCGCGAACATCCGCGCCACGAGGCGTGGGAGTACGGCCGGGTGCTTCCCTATGGCTGGCTCGACGAGACAACTGGCAAGTGGCGGCACGGAACATTGTTCCCGGTGCAATGGGACTCGTGCGGCATTGTCAGCCTCGAAACCACGTCCAGCGTTTCGAGCGCGGACCCGTCAGAGTCAAGACCTGCTCGTAAGTGAGCCCGCGCGGGTGATCTCGCAGCACTTGCGCCACAGTCAACAGCTCCGTGGTTCGACCTATCACCAGCTTGATCGTGTCGTGAAAGACGTGGGGGATCGGTCCACACCCAAGTTCGCGGTGGATTTCCGCGGCCTGCTTAAGGTCGTGCCGCCCGTAGATCTTCATGCAGTCTTCGAGGTCGTCGAAGCCCGAGCACAACGACTCGGCTATCGGACCGGCGAGGTAAGTCCGGATTGTGTCGAGCGAGTCCGCCCCGTGATCTTTACGACGGCGCACGTACCCCTCTTCGCGGCCAGCCTGTACGAACTCGAACGGGATGCCCAGGGCAAGGTGTGCGACGACGTGACCCGCCTCGTGGACATGTGCGCTGGTCAGACGCCGTCGAAACATCATCGCGTCATCGTCGCACGTGCGCATCCACACCTGAGGGCGATTGTGGCGCCTCTGCACGTGCTCGCTGGTGTCGTCACTCGTTCGTCGCATCGCAGCCGCCGTACGGACGATCTCAGCGCCGGTCTGCACAAGCAAACGAGCCGTCTCTGACAAAAGGCGCCCGAAGGCGCCAGTTGTCGTGGTGTGGATCAGGCGGTCTTGCGTGCGCGACGTGCGGGAGCAGACGTCTCGACGTCTTCGGCCTCGTCGGCGACGTCTTCAACCTCAGGCTCGGCGGCAACCCTCGCGGCCTGGCGCGCCTCCTCCCGCTCCTTCTTCCACGTGGTGAAGTGGGTCTTCATCGGGCCCACATCCTTGGGTGCGAACGCGTAGCGGCCGCCGGAGCCGGCGTTGCTGTAGTGCTCGCTCGCGCGGAGGAACACGCGAAGCTCCTTTGGCGTGGTGCCCAACGCCTCAGCGACCTGCTTGGTCGTCAGCGTCTCGACCTTCTTCTCGGCCATGAATGATCTCCCTACTCGTTGAACAGGTCGTAGTCGTCGTGCAGCGATTCCTCGGTCACGCGGTAGATCACTTCGCCGTCGGGCTGTTCGATCGTCGCGCCCAAACCCAGCCCGTCGGCTGCGAAGCGGCACAGGCCAAGGTCGGTGTCGCGGGCATAGACATGCCCGTCGGGCCGTCGAACGAGGTACAGCATCGCGTCTCCTTGGTGGCGAGGAGGCAGCAACGTAAGACGCGATGACCAGCGAAGTCAGGTGATCCATGGGAAGTTGTGACCCTGCGTCGCCAAGGTCTCCGCCATGCCTACGCGAGGGCAGGCGATTGTGTTCACCAGTGTGACAACACACGTACTCATCACGTGTCATGAGTGGGCGTGTCCCGGAAGCCGCATCTTGCAACCTACCTGCGAAGTTCGCTTCTGCTGTCATGCTCGGTCATACGTCGTCAGGTAGACGAATACTCACTTGTAAACAGCAGGTCAGGGGTTCGAGCCCCCTAGTCGGCTCCCCGGCCGACCAGGGTGTTCCCCTGTGGTGGGAAACACCCTGGTCCGGGCCCGTCTCAGTGGTTCGTTCCGGCCGGTACCGAAGCGGCGGCCGGCTCGTCGTTTGTCGGTGCCGATGGCCTCGCCCCACCGCGCACGCCGTTTCGCCGCCCGCGAGCCGACGCCGAAGATCGCCATCGCGTCGTCGACGGTCAGAGGTTCGATCTCGGCCTCTTCGATCTTCGGCGCGAGACGCGGAGTGCGACGTGGAGCTGTTGCAGATTGCCGGCTTGGTGCCTTCCTGCCGCAGGCACCGCCGTGGATGAGGCGAGGTTGCCAACCGTCCCTGCGTCAGCAGGGGGACCACGGACGTGCGCACGGTGGCGGCGAGGACTGCCTGCAGCGGGTCGCGCTGCTCCGCAGCCGAGGACAGGCCCTCCGGCACCGGCAGGAGCAGATGATCGAAACGCATTCCCGCGGTCTCGCTCGCCTCGGCTGGCTTGGGCACCCCGGACTCACGCCAGCAGGAAGTACCGCAGCCACAGGTACGGCGCCGCGAGGGTGACGGTGATCAGCGTGACCACCGCGCCCTTGCGGGTGAACTCCCAGAACGTGATGGGCGTTCCCTCGCGCGCGGCGATTCCCAGCATCACCACGTTCGCGCTGGCGCCGATCGCCGTCAGGTTGCCTCCGAAGTCCGCGCCCAGCGCCAGCGCCCACCACAGCGCCTGGCCCTGCCCGGGGTCCGGCAGGTCCGCCACCATGCCCGCGACCAGCGGGCTCATCGTCGCCACGTAGGGGATGTTGTCGATGATCCCGGAGAGCACCGCGGAGACCACCAGGATCAGCATCACGGCCAGCAGGGCCCGCCCGCCGGTCGCGTCCGCCGCGAGTCGCGCCAGGTGGCCGATCACGCCGGTGTGCACGAGCGCTCCGATCATGATGAACAGGCCCGCGAAGAACAGCAGCGTCTCCCACTCGACCGCGGCCAGGTAGTCCTTCGGCCGGCTGCCCGAGACCAGCACGAGGATCCCGGCACCCAGCAGCGCCACGACCGACGGGTCCAGGTGGAACACCGAGTGCCCGATGAAGCCGGCGAACACCAGCGCCAGCACGACGCCGCACTTGACCAGCAGCCGCTTGTCACGGATGGCTTCGCGCTCGTCGAGGGTCATCACCTCGGCGATGCGCTGCGCGTCGGCGTCGAACGAGCCACGGAACAGCCACCGCAGCACCAGTGCCAACACGGCGACCTCGACCACCACGATCGGCGCCATGTGGACGAGGAAGTCGTTGAACGTCAGCCCGGCCCGGCTGCCGATGATGATGTTCGGCGGATCGCCGATCAGCGTCGCGGCGCCGCCGATGTTCGACGCGAACACCTCCGCGATCAGGAACGGCACCGGGTTGATCCCGAGCCGGTCGCAGACCAGCAGCGTCACCGGCGCGATCAACAGGACGGTGGTGACGTTGTCCAGGAACGCCGACGCCACGGCCGTGAGCAGCACCAGCAGGACCATCACCCGCAGCGGCGAGCCCCGCGCGCGCTTGACCGCCCAGATCGCGGTGAACTCGAAGGCACCGGTGCGGCGCAGGATCCCGACGATGATCATCATCCCGAGCAGCAGGAAGATGACGTCCCAGTCGACGCCGGTGTCGTGCGAGTAGAACGCCTCGTCCGAGCCGACCACGCCGGCCGCCAGCACGATCCCGGCGAAGCCCAGCGCCGCGGCCGTCTTCGGGATGCGTTCCGTCGCGATGAGCAGGTACGCCACCGCGAACACGGCGATCGCGAGCACGGTCACCGCGCACCGCCTGGCGCGGAGCCAGCCCCAGCAACCGGGCCGCCGCGAGAGCACCCGGATCCGACGCGACCAGCGGGGTCCCAGGTCCTTGCCGGAATCCTGACGAGCACCACCGAGCCACTCCTGCCGTCGACCTACCGCCCGGCCCTGCTGGGGACGGGTGTGCCGACCAGACTTCCCGGCGCGCCGCCCGTAAAAATGCCGTACGGAGGCGGGCGGGGCAAACGAGGGTGACCTCGCTCACCGGCGGGACACCAGGGGCGGCTCAGCCGTGTTCGAGCAGGCGCCGGGCACGTTCGACGATCGGCTTGTCGATCATGTTGCCGTGCAAATCGGTGCTCGCGCCGTCGGTGGCCGATTCGAGCACTCCGCGCGCCCACGCGAGGGCCTCCTCGGTCGGGGCGAGGACCTCGTGGATCACGGAGATCTGGGCCGGGTGGATGCACATCCGGCCGGTGAAGCCGAGCCGCGCGGCGTGCCGGGTGTCCTCGACGAGCTTGCGTTCGTCCCGGATGGCGATAGTGACGCCGTCGAGCGGGGGTGCGACCCCCGCCGCGGCAGACGCGAGGACGACGGCCGACCGAGCGTGCGCCAGCCCGAGATGATCGCCGTGGTCGACGCCCAGCTCCTGCGCGAGATCCCCGTTGCCGAACGCGACGCGGACGACTCCCGGCACCGAGCAGATCGCCCGTGCCTCGAGGATGCCCGCGGCCGTTTCCAGCGTTGGCACCACGCAGGAACCCTCCGGCAGGCGATCGATCAGGTCGCGGACCTGGTCCGGTCCCGTGGCCTTGGGCAGCACGACCGAGCAGGGCCCGTCCTTGAGGGCGGCGACGTCGTCCTCGTACCAAGGGCTCGTCGCGTCGTTCACGCGTACCAGGCCCGGCCCGCCCGTGGCCCGCCATTGCCGGACGTTCTCCCTGGCCTCGTCCTTGCGGCCGGGTGCGACGGCGTCCTCCAGGTCGAGGACGATGCCGTCCGCGCCGCTGGTCGCGGCCTTGCCGAACCGGTCCGGGCGATCGCCGGGTACGAACAGGATGGTGCGCGCGGAGGCGATCCGGCCGAAATCCGCCGAGAAGTCCCTGTCTCGGTGCTCGTTCATCGGCAAACCCCTTCGAACCGGTCAGCGAACTGATCATGCCGTCTATTGAAACGATGGTAGGTGCGCGACACGTGGTGGGACAAGCCGCGTTGCGGTCGGACGCGTCGGGCGGATCGGTTGAAATCGGTTCCGGGAAACGTTCGCGAAAATCGACGGCCGACATTTCCCGGAATGTGTCGGTTGAATTCACCGTGGCCGACTCTGGGTGTTCGAGCTGCGGTGACGCGCTCGGAGTCGGTGGAACGAAACTCGACTCCATGGCCCGCGGAAATCTCGCGATGACATTCTTCGGTATCAACGG
This sequence comes from Amycolatopsis ruanii, assembly GCF_003385175.1. Classification (NCBI taxonomy): domain Bacteria; kingdom Bacillati; phylum Actinomycetota; class Actinomycetes; order Pseudonocardiales; family Pseudonocardiaceae; genus Amycolatopsis; species Amycolatopsis ruanii. Next base: position 68,813 of record NZ_PQHY01000021.1, on the reverse strand, counting down.
AAATCCCGACGGAGGTTGTGTCATGACGGCGATGTCCGAATCCCTCGCACGGGCGCGATCGGTGCTGTTCGTGCCTGGCCACCGGCCGGACCGCTTCGACAAGGCGGCCGCGACCACCGCCGACACCATCGTCCTCGACCTGGAGGACGCGGTCGGTCCCGACGAGAAGCCCGTCGCGCGCAAGAACGTCGCCGAGTGGCTCGCCGGTGGCGGACAGGGCATCGTCCGGATCAACGACGCCGACACCTCCTGGTACTCCGACGACGTCGCGATGCTCGCGGAGCGGCAGGCAGCGGTGATGCTGCCGAAGATCACCCACCCCGGTCAGGTGGTCGACCTGGTCCGCGCGCTCGCGCCTGGTTCGTGCGTGATCGCGATCCTGGAGACCGCGGCGGGAGTGCTCAACGCGCAGTCGATCTGCTCCGTGCCAGGCGTGGTCCGGGCCGCGTTCGGGAACGCCGATCTCGGGAGTGAGCTGGGGTTGGACCCGGCGCACCAGGCGTCGCTGGTCCACGCCCGCGCGCAGGTCGTGCTCGGGTCCGCGGCCGCCGGGATCGTGCCCCCCATCGACGGCGCGACGCTCGACCTCACCGACCGGGACGTGATCACCGCCGACGCGACACATGCGGCGGAGCTGGGCTTCACCGGCAAGGTCTGTCTGCACCCCAGGCAGGTCGACGTGGTCAACGCGGTCTTCACGCCCTCGCCCGAGGCGATCGAGTGGGCCCGCCGGGTTCTCGCCGCCGCGGACAGCGGTGGCTCGATCAAGGCCGTGGACAACCAGATCGTCGGCAAACCGATCATCGACCGGGCCAAGCGGTTGCTGGCGCAGGCCGGTTGCTAGCCGGGGAGGTCGGATGCACCAGGGCGTGTTCGAACGTCGGTCAGGACACGAGCAGGTGGTGTTCTGCCAGGACAGCGAGTCGGGGTTGCGGGCGATCATCGCCATCTATTCGACCGCGCTCGGACCGGCGTTGGGCGGGACCAGGTTCCACCCGTACCCGTCGGAGGAAGCCGCGCTGGCCGACGTTCTCGAGCTGGCCAAGGGCATGGCCTACAAGAACGCCGTGGCCGGGCTTCCCCACGGTGGCGGCAAGGCCGTGATCATCGGCGACCCGCGAGTGGACAAGTCAGACGCCCTCCTGCGTTCGTACGGCCGGTTCGTCGAGTCTCTGCACGGCACGTACATCACCGCCTGCGATGTCGGCACCACAGTGCGGGACATGGACGTCGCAGCTCAGGAGTCGCATTACGTCCTCGGCCGCTCACGAGCCGACGGTGGTGCCGGCGATTCGTCGGTGCTGACGGCGTTCGGGGTCTACCGAGCGATGCTCGCGTGCGCCGAGTACCGGTGGGGCACGCCGTCGGTGAAGGGGCTGCGGATCGCGGTCTCGGGTGTCGGCAAAGTCGGGTCGCTGCTGGCCAAACTCCTCGTCGAGCAGGGCGCGCGGGTGGTCGTCCACGACGGCGACTTCGAGGCGGTGCGGCGCCTGCGCCTGGCTCGTCCCGAGATCCGCGCCGCGGTCGACGGGCCTGCCCTCATGCGCACGAAGGCGGACATCTTCGCACCCTGCGCCCTGGGCGGGGTCCTCGACGAACAGGCGGTGGGACTGCTGGGTTCGGAGATCGTCTGCGGCGCGGCCAACAACCAGCTCGCCGAGCCGGCAATCGCGAAGGAGCTGCACGATCGCGGCGTGCTGTACGCGCCGGACTACGTGGTGAACGCCGGCGGGGTCATCCAGGTGGCGGACGAGTTGCACGGGTTCACCTTCCAGCGGGCCAAACGCCGCGCCGCGAAGATCTTCGAAGCGACGCGGTACGTGCTGGAACTGGCCGACGAGGAGGGCTTGCCGCCTGCCACGGCGGCGGACCGGGTCGCGGAACGCCGGATGGCGGAGGCACGACAGCGCACCGCACGGGCCCGGGAGCGGGTCGAGGCACCCACGGGCACCGGGTAACACCGCCCGCCGGCGGGGCGACTTCCGGCACTGGCCGGGCCCGAGCGGAGGTGCCATGCGGAAGCGACCCGCGACGCGGAAAGTGGTGGTCGGGCGCTGGGCGTGGGTGCTCAGCCCGGCCACCCACAGCCTCGGGCCACTGGCGCTGGCCGTGCGCCGCATCGGACACCACCGCCCGGGTGGGGCGATGAAGAGCCCAAATCCTCTGGCCGCCATGCGCGCCGCGGGTGTCCACTGCGGGACGCGGCCGCGGCAGGAGTCAGCGGGCGCCGCCCGCTCGGGCGTGGCCGGAAGGAGGCAGCTCGATGACTTCCGACGAGCGGCGGGAGCGCTTGCGCCGCGTGCTGGACCTGATGTGGAACCAGGGCGAGCTCGACGCCTGCGAAGACCTCTGCGCGCCGCACTGCACGTTCCACGATCCGAACTTCGAGGTGGACGGGGTGGCCGGGTTCAAGCGCCAGGTCAGCGACCTGCGCACGGCCAACCCCGACCTGCACATGGACATCCACGACGTGCTCGTCGACGGCGACCTGTGCGCGATGCGGTTCACGGTGGGCGGCACGTCGCGGGCGGAGTTCCGCGGCCTGCCCGCCACCGGCAAGACGTACGTGATGACCGGCATGATGTGCGGCAAGTGGGCCGACGACCGCCTGGTCGAGATGTGGGTCAACTACGACCTGCTGGGCGCGTTGCAGCAGCTCGGCATCATCTCGGAGATGGCGCCGCGGGAGACGGCGGGCTGAAGTGGTGGGCGCTGCGCGGTCCGTGCAGCGCCCACCAGCCTCAGCGCAGCCGCACCAGCGCCTGCACCGGCACGTGGTCGGACGGGTAGCGGCCGTCCACGCGGAACGTGTTGATCGCCGCCGCCAGGACCGACACCCGCGAGTTCGCCAGGACCCAGTCGATGCGGTTGGCGCCCAGCACCGGCTCGCGGTAGTTCGGGAACGTGCCCCACTCCGGCGTCAGCTGCTTCGCGGCGGTGCGCCACGTGTCGGACAGCCCGCTCTCGACCAGCGTCCGGTACGACACCGAGTCCGCCGGGGTGTTGAAGTCGCCGGTCAGCACCACCGGCAGCGCCGGGTCGAAGCCGGCGATCCGGTCGCGCACCAGGGCCGCGCTGCGCTGCCGCGCGTTCTCCGACTGGTGGTCGAAGTGCGTGTTGACGTGCACGAACTCCTTGCCGGTGCGGGCATCCCGGAACCGCACCCAGGTCACCATGCGCACCACGTTGTTGCCCCAGGTCTTCGACCCGATCACGTACGGCGTGTCGGACAGCCAGAAGTGGTCGAAGTCGATCGGCTCGACGCGGCGGGTGTCGTAGTAGATGCTCATGAACTCGCCGCGCCCACCGCCCTCACGGCCCAGCCCGATCCACTCGTAGTGCTTGGGCAGGTCGGCCGCGATCTGCTTGACCTGGTGGTACAGGCCCTCCTGGATGCCCAGCACGGTCGGCTGCTCGATCTCCAGGAACCGCGCGATCACCGGCCGCCGGTCGGTCCACGAGTCCGGCGTGCCCGGCGCGGCCTTGGTGTCCAGGCGGATGTTGAACGTGGTCACGTGCAGGGTGTCGCCGGACGCGCGGCCGATGACCGCCTCGTCGGTCCGGGCCTGCGCCCCGTTCGCGGTCATCAGCGTCACCGCACCCGCGCCGGCGAGACCAAGTGCACCCCTTCGAGTGATGTCAGACATGTGGCGCACTTTGTCCGTTCCGCGTGTGGCGGCGCCGACCGTCAGGCAACACCCGGGCGAACAACGCGCGTCGATCTCACTCGAGTTCGGTGCCCCGGGTCTCGCGCAGGAACCAGACGCACACCGCGCAGATCACCGCGATCAGCGCGACGTACCCGGAAACCGGCAGGGACGAACCCGTCGAGGCGATGAGCTGCGTGGCCAGGATCGGGCTCACCCCGCCGCCGATCACGCCGCTGGCGTTGTACGCGATCGACGCGCCGGTGTAGCGGTAGCGGGTCGCGAACAGCTCCGGCAGGAACGCGCCCATCGGCGCGAACAACGCGGCGAACGCGATCATCCCGACGGCCATCGCGAGCGCGATCAGCACCGGCTCGCCCGTGTTGATCAACGCGAACATCGGGAACGCCCACACCACCGCGAGCACCGCGGCGCCCAGGCACACCCGGCGCCGGCCGACCCGGTCCGACCACGTGGCGAGCAGCGGGGTCGCCAGGCCCATCACCAGCGCGCTGATCATCGCGCAGATCAGCAGCATGTTCTTGTCCAGCTCCAGCACCGTCGTGCCGTAGGACAGCGAGAACGTGGTGATCGTGTAGAAGAGCGTGTGCGCCAGGATGAACGCGCACGTGCTCAGGAACAACGTCTTCGGCTGCCGCTGCACGACCTCGACGATCGGCACCTTCGCCTTGTCGTGCTCGGCCATCGCGCGCTCGAAGACCGGCGTCTCCGCGATCTTCATCCGGATGTAGTAGCCGATGACGATCAGCAGCGAGCTGGCCAGGAACGGGATCCGCCAGCCCCAGTCGTCGAACGACTCCTGCGACATCGTCTGGCCCAGCACCAGGAACGCGCCGCCGGCGATGATGAACCCGATCGCCGGGCCCATCTGCGGGAAGCTCGACCACAGCCCGCGGCGGTTGCGCGGCGCGTACTCGGTGGCCAGCAGCACCTCGCCACCCCATTCGCCGCCGAGGCCGAAGCCCTGCAGGAACCGGCACAGCACGAGCAGGATCGGCGCGCCGATGCCGATCGCGCCGTAGGTCGGCAGCACCCCGATGGCGACCGTGCCGGTGCCCATGACCAGCAGCGACGCGACGAGCATCGCCTTGCGCCCGACCCGGTCGCCGAAGTGCCCGAACACCACCGCGCCGACCGGTCGCGCGATGAACCCGACGCCGAAGGTCGCGAACGCCGCCAGCGTGCCGGCGAGCGCGGAGAACGTCGGGAAGAACTGGTGCCCGAACACCAGCGCCGCGGCCGTGCCGTAGAGGTAGAAGTCGTAGAACTCGATGGCCGTGCCGATGAAGCTGGCGACAGCGATGCGCGAGGCCGACACCGGGGCGGCGGACGTCTGCGCGGCGGTACTCATCGGCTGCTCCTTCGGGGCCTGGTGATCCGGGTCGGAGTATCGGTGCCACCCCGCCCGCTGACGACCTACGGTGGTCGGGTTTTGCCGGCCGTCTTTCCTCATCCTGTCGAAACGGCCAGGTCAGTCCCGCACCAGGGGGAGCAGTCGCAGGCCGAGGTGCAGGGTGAGGCGGTGCTCCCCGTCGCCGAGGTCGAGCCCGGTGATCTCCTCGATCCGGTGCAGCCGGTAGTACAGCGACGTGCGGTGGATGTGCAGCGCGGCGGCGGTGTCCAGGCTCGACCCGGCGTGGTCGAGGTAGGCGGCGAGGGTTTCCACCAGCCGGCCGCTGGTGTCCTGCGCGAGCAGGTCGAGCAGCGGTTCCGGCAGCTGGGCGCGGGCCGGGGCGGGGATCTGCAGGAGTGTCGCGTAGGCGCCGAGGTCCTCCCAGCGCGCGATGCCGCCGAACCGGGGCAGCGTCGCGGCGGCCCGGACGGCGGTGGCGGCGCGGTCCCGGGCTGTCCAGGGCCTGCTGCCGCTGCCGATGCCGGCCACGCAGCGGGCGGAGCCGCCGAGCACGTCCTGAACCTGCCGGACGATCATCTCCGGATCGCCGCCGCCCAGCAGCACGCCCTGGTGACCGGAGACGTAGAAGGACGGTTCGCGCCCACGGGTGGCGGCCTCCAGCGCGGTGCGCAGGGCGACCTCGGTCCAGGCGCTCTCCCCGTCGATGACCTCGGCGATCAGCACCGTCGCGGAGTCGTGCGCGAGGCCGGCACGGTCGGCCGGCTCGCCGCTGAGCAGCTTGCGGAGGTTGTCCTCGCGGGCCGCGCGTTCGGAGTCGGCGACGAGGAAGTCCCGGTACAGCAGGGCGGCCATGGGTTCGGCGGCGGCCTTGATCGCCGCCAGGTCGGCGGCGGTGAGCGAGCCGTCCGGGTCGATGACCATCAGCAGGCCGAGCAGGGTGCCGCGCCAGCGCAGCGGCATGCTGACGCGGGCGAGCATGTCCAGGTCGGGGCGTGGCGGGATGACGCCGGGGCCGGTCCAGCGGGTCACCCCCTGCGCGAGGATGTGACCGATCGCCTCGCTGCCCGCGCTGCGCTGCAGCATCGCCCGCACCCGCACGGCGTCCTCGTCGCCGAAGTGCCTGCTCGCGCAGAGCAGCCGGACCGACGGATCGTTGATCGCCACCGACCGGCCGAGGGCTTCGGCGAGCGCGTCGACCTTCCGCTGCAGTTCGCTCTCGACCATGGATACATGATCCACCAGCCCGTTTCTCTGGTTTTCGGAACGGCCGCCGGGCGATCTTCGACGCCCGGCGGTTCCCGGTGGGCCGGTGGCGTGCCGATACTGCGGCGCATGGGGAGACTGGACGGCAAGGTGGCGCTCGTCTTCGGCGCGGGCTCCAGCGGCGACGGGATGAGCAACGGCAAGGCGGCGGCGCTCGCGTTCGCGCGGGAGGGGGCGCGGGTCGCGGCGATCGACATCCGCGCCACGGAGGCGGAGCGCACGGCCGCGGACATCGCGGCGGCTGGCGGTTCGGCCGTGGCGCTGACCGCGGACGTCACGGACGAAGCGCAGGTCGCCGCTGCCGTCGAGGCCGCCTCGGTGCTGGGGCCGCCGTCGGTGCTGCACAACAACGTCGGCGCCACCCGGGTGGGGGACGTGGTGGACCTGTCCCTGCCGGAGTGGGACGCCGCGCTGGCGGTGAACCTCCGGCCGGTGTTCCTGACCTGCAAGTACGTGGTGCCGCGGATGCTCGCGGCCGGCGGCGGCGCGATCGTGAACGTCTCGTCGATCGCCTCGATCCGGGACACCGGTTACGTCTACCCGGCCTACAGCGCGGCGAAGGCGGCGGTGAACCAGCTGACGGTGTCGCTGGCGCTGCACTACGCCGCGAGCGGGATCCGGGTGAACGCGATCCTGCCCGGCCTGATCGAGACGCCCCTGGTGACGCGTGGCATCGCGGCCGACCCCGCTGAGCTGGCGCGGCGGCACGCGGCCAGCCCGACGGGACGGATGGGCAGCCCGTGGCACGTGGCCGCCGCGGCGGTGTTCCTCGCCTCGGACGAGGCGGCCTACGTCAACGGGGTGTGCCTGCCGGTGGACGGCGGGCTGACCGCGCGGTGCGCGTGAGTCACTTCCGGATGCGGCCGAGGGCGCGGACCACCGCGATGCACCGGTCCTCGACGTAGTTCAGCCCGCCGGCCTCGGCGATGCGCCGGGCCTCCGCCGACACGATGCCCTGCTGCAGCCACAGCGTCTTCGCCCCGATGGCGACCGCCTGCTCCGCCACGCCGGGTGCCTCGCGCGACGGCCGGAACACGTCGACGAGGTCCACCGGTTCCGGGATGTCGGCCAGGGTCCGGTAGACCTTCTCGCCCAGGAGCTCGTCCGCCGAGGGGTGGACCGGGATCACCCGGAATCCGGCGGCCTGCATCGCGGCCGGGACCGAGTGCGCGGCCTTCGCCGGGTCGCGGCTCAGCCCCACCACGGCGATGGTCTTCGCGGCTTTCAGGACTTCTTCGGCTAGGTCGGCCATACCTCGTGAAACCCCCGGCGAGCAGGCGCTATTCCACCGCGAGCCCGCGGGCGGCGCGGACCGAGGCGAGCAGGTCCATCGACACCCGCGGGTCGAACGCCATCTGCTGCCGGGCCAGCGCGAGCAGCTGCGGCTCGCCGCCGGGCACGCCGTACAGCCGGTCACGGGTGAGGTCGTCGGTGAACACCTCCAGGATCGTCGCGCTGAACAGCAGGTACGCGGCGGCCTGCGCGCGCAGCGCCGCCAGACCCTCGCCCGAGGTGATCCTCGCCGCCAGCGCACGCAGTTCGCCGGGCCCGCGCACGGCCGGGATGCGCACCAGGTCCGCGATCAGGCTCGACCGCTCGGGCGAGGGCTCGACGGTGCGCGCGGCTCCGGTGAACGCGTGTGCCTTGCGGTCCAGCTCGCGCCGGACCAGCAGCTCGACGACGGCGCTCAACGGCTGTCCGGCGGGGAGGTCGAGCAGTTCGACGACGGTGCGCCGCAGGTCGCGGGGCAGGCCGCCGGACAGGCAGTGGCACAGGCAGACGAACTGCTCCGGCAACCCGGGCACGCGGCGGCTGATCCAGGCGCGCGTGTCGTCCGGCGTGAAGTTGTCCAGCCGGACCATCTCGGAGAACGCACTGTCGAACGCGTCCCGCGCCGGGATGCCGCGGCGCTCGAACGAGACGATCGCGTCGTCGGACACCGACACCAGGAACAGGCAGCCGGGCACGTCGAAGACGCCCTTGATGTCGTTGATCAGCTCCTGGGCCTTCTCCGGCTCGGCGATCTTGTCCAGCTCGTCGATCGCGATCACCAGCCGGTCGGTCACGTGCGCGGCCCGCAGCACGCCGGCCGCGTACTCGGCGAAGGCGCGGAACTCGTCGACCACCTCCGGGTAGCTGAGCTGCTGCTCGGCGCTCTGCGTGGAGCGGGTCCAGCCGGCCTCGCCCTTGAGCGGCAGGGTGAGCTTGCCGGACCAGCCGGTGGTGTAGGTCTGCAGGAACCGGATGCGGCGCAGCTGCTGCCCGGCGACCGCCCGCAGCTCGCGCAGCAGCGGGTCGGCCCGCCGCGCCGGACGCAGCCCGCGCGCCGTCCGCCACACCGACGCGGCGAGGTCCACCACGACCACGAGCGCGACCAGCGCGGCGAGCACCAGGACGGCGATCCGCCAGCCGGTCAGGCCGGTGAACAGCGGGGGCGGATCGGTGACGAACCGCAGCGGTGGCCGGCCCCACGCCCACGCCCCGAGCAGCACCGGCACCGCGATGGCCACGAGGTGGGCGAGCAGGGAGCGGACCAGCTGCGCGGCCCGCTCCCGCCGCCGGACCGGGGCCACCAGGCGCGCGAAGGTCGCCCAGCGTCGCGGCCGGCCGGTGCCGTGGGTGCGGGTGATGACCTCCTTGCACAGCAGGGCGTGCAGGTACAGGACGAAGTCGCGGGCGTCGTAGCGGGCGGGCGCGGAGGCGATCACCGCGAGCGGCGGCCGGTCCGGATCACCGAGCACCCCGTCGGCGACGAACCGGATCGCGGTGGTCTTGCCCACGCCGCGGTGCCCGGTCAGCGCGATCGCCCCGGTCGCCGACCGCGCGACGGCGGTGCGCAACCGCTCCCCGGCGCCCGTGATCACCGGGGTCGCGGTGGGGGATTCGGCGTGCAGACCGTCGACCGCGCGGTAGGTGAACTCGGTGCTGTCCGGCGGAGTCCGCTTCTCCTCGACGAACCGGACCAGGGCCGGCCACACGATCCGCTCGACCGCGTACACGCGCCAGAGGTCCTCCACCGGCAGTGTGCCGACGCGGCGGAACAGCCGCCGCAGCGGCGCGATCCAGCGGTACCCGATGCGGCAGGCGATCGCCAGCACGGCGAGGTAAGCGGCGACCCCGAACACGGCGAACCCCCACGGCAGGTTCGGCCACGCGCGGACCAGCAGCAGGTGGTAGCCGAACACCACGGCGAAGGCGGCGGCGAGCCGGAGGTCGGCCGGCCGGTGCCCGGGCAGGCGCGACGCGATCACGCCTTCGAAGGCAGGGTCGCGCAGGAAGGTGGCGCGTTCGGTGTCCAGCCGTTCCCGCAGCTCCGGGTCCCCGGCCAGCGCCTCGTGCGCCTCCCGCACCGGGATCCGCTCGGCGGCGAGCAGCTCGCGCGCGTCGTCGGTCACCAGGACGTTCGCGATCAGCCCGTCGTCCCCCACGGCGATCAGACTAGATCAGCGCACCACCACGACGTGCTCCCCGCGGGGGACGAACTCGCCGATCACCGGGGCGCCCGGGATCTCGCCGGCCAGCAGGAGGCCGCCCGAGGTCTGGGCGTCGGCCAGCAGCAGGGCCTCCTCCTCGCGCACCGCGGACAGGTCGGTGTGCGGCCGGACCCAGTCGAGGTTGCGCCGCGTGCCGCCGCTGACGTAACCCGCCGCCAGCGCCGCCCGTGCTCCCTCCACATAGGACACCACGGCGGCGTCCACGACGGCGGTCACCCCGCTGGCGCGCGCCATCTTGTACAGGTGCCCGAGCAGGCCGAAGCCGGTCACGTCGGTCGCGGCCGGGATACCGGCGTCGAGCGCGGCCCGGGCGGCCGGGGCGTTGAGGGTGGTCATCACGTCGATGGCCGCGGGGAAACGCTCGCCGGTCACCTTGTGCCGGGAGTTCAGCACACCGATGCCCAGCGGCTTGGTCAGCGACAACGCCATCCCCGGCCGGGCGGAATCGTTGCGCAGCAGGCGGTCCGGGTCGCCGACGCCGGTCACCGCGAGCCCGTACTTCGGCTCCGGGTCGTCGACGCTGTGCCCGCCGGCGAGGTGGCAGCCGGCGTCGGCGCAGATGTCCGCCCCGCCACGCAGCGCCTCGGCCGCCAGCTCGAACGGCAGCACCTCCCGCGGCCAGCCCAGCAGGTTGACCGCCACGACCGGGCGGCCGCCCATCGCGTAGACGTCGGACAGCGCGTTGGCCGCCGCGATGCGCCCCCAGTCGTAGGCGTCGTCGACCACCGGGGTGAAGAAGTCGGTGGTGGCGATCAGCGCGAGCCCATCGGAGATCCGCACCGCGGCGGCGTCGTCCCCGTCGTCCAGGCCGACCACCAGTTCGCCCACCGGATCGGACGGCCGCCTGCCGACCAGCCCGCGCACCACGTCCTCCAGCTCCCCGGGCGGGATCTTGCACGCGCACCCGCCGCCGTGCGCGTACTGCGTGAGTCGATGGCCCATGCCCTCATCGTGCCGCCTTCGCGCTGCGGCGGCCGCGCGAAGTTGCGATCATGGGGTATCCCGCAGGGAGGCGTATCCGGTCTGGTGGCCGGCGCGGTCTTCAAAACCGTTGAGCGGCAGGCGCTGTCGCTGGCGGGTTCGATTCCCGTCCGCCTCCGCCACCCAGGGAGGAGCGAGGAGTGGCGGACCCCCGTCGCCGCGTGCCGCGAACCGACGTGCTGCTCGCGCACCCGCGCCTGGCCGAGGCGGAGCGCGTGCTCGGCCGCGCCCTGGTCAAGGCCGCGGTGGTGGCGGCGCAGGACCGGGCCCGCGCCGGGGAGATCGAGCCGGAACAGGTCGCCGAGCAGGCCATCGCGGCGCTGCCGGTGGCAGCGACCACGCTGCGGCCGGTGGTCAACGCGACCGGCGTCGTCGTGCACACCAACCTGGGCCGGGCGCCGTTGTCGCGGGCCGCGCTGGACGCGGTGGTCACGGCCGGGCGGAGCACCGACGTCGAGTTCGACCTCGCGACCGGCCGCCGCGCGCGCCGTGGCCGCGGTGCGCTGGCCGCGCTCGCCGACGCGGTGCCGGCCGCGGGCGGGGTGCACGTGGTGAACAACAACGCCGCCGCCCTGCTCCTGGCCGCGCTCGCGCTCGCGCCCGGCAGGGAGATCGTGATCAGCCGCGGCGAGCTGGTCGAGATCGGCGACGGGTTCCGCATCCCCGAACTGCTGGCGTCCACCGGCGCGCGGCTGCGCGAGGTCGGCACGACGAACCGGACGAGCCTGCGCGACTACGCGGCCGCGCTCGGCCCGGACACCGGGTTCGTGCTCAAGGTGCACCCGTCGAACTTCCGGGTCACCGGCTTCACCGCGGAGGCGTCGGTGCGTGAGCTCGCCACGCTGGAGGCGCCGCTGGTCGTCGACATCGGGTCCGGGCTGCTGGCGCCGCACCCGGTCCTGCCGGACGAACCGGACGCGACCACCGCCCTGCGCGACGGCGCCGATCTGGTGACCGCGAGCGGGGACAAGCTCCTCGGCGGCCCGCAGGCCGGGTTGCTGCTGGGCTCGGCCGGCCTGGTGGAGCGGTTGCGCCGCCATCCCGCCGCCCGGGCGCTGCGGGTCGACAAGCTGACCCTCGCCGCGCTGGAGGCGACCCTGCGCGGGCCGGAACCGCCGGTCGCGCGGGCACTGGTCGCCGATGTCGCGGAGCTGCGCCGCCGGGCGGAAGCGCTGGCCGCGCGGATTCCCGGCGCGAGCGTGGTGTCCTGCCGGGCGGCGGTCGGTGGTGGCGGGGCGCCCGGGGTGGAGCTGCCGTCGGTCGCGGTGAGCCTGCCCGAGTCGTGCGCGGAGCCGCTGCGGACCGGGACGCCGTCGGTGGTGGGCCGCGTCGAGCACGGCCGGTGCCTGCTGGACCTGCGCACGGTCGGCCCGGACGAGGACGAACTGCTGCTCGCGGCGGTGCGCGCGTGTACGTCGTAGCGACCGCGGGGCACGTCGACCACGGCAAGTCGACGCTGGTCGAGCGGCTCACCGGCACCTGGCCCGACCGGCTGGCGGAGGAGCAGCGGCGGGGGCTGACGATCGAGCTGGGGTTCGCGTGGACGGAGATCGACGGGCGGCGGCTGGCGTTCGTCGACGTGCCCGGGCACGAGCGGTTCGTGCCGAACATGCTCGCCGGGGTCGGACCGGTGCCGGCCGTGGTGTTCGTGGTCGCCGCGAACGAGGGGTGGATGCCGCAGTCGGCCGAGCACCGGGCGGCGCTGGCGGCGCTCGGCGTCCGGCACGCCCTGCTGGTCGTGACGAAGGCCGACCTCGCCGACCCGGGGCCGGCGGCGGAGGAAGCGCTTTCCCACCTGGCGGTGCTGGGCCGGGTCGACGCGGTGTCGATCGGGCGCGGCGGCGACCTCGCGCCGGTGCGGCGGGCGCTGTGCACGCTGGTCGACCGGCTGCCCGCGCCGGATCCGGCGGCGGACGTGCGGCTGTGGGTGGACCGGGCGTTCACTGTCCGCGGCGCCGGGACGGTGGTGACCGGGACGCTCGCGGGCGGCACCCTGCGCGCCGGGGACGAGCTGGAGCTGGGCGGCGAGCGGGTGAGCGTGCGTGGCCTGCAGTCGCTCGGGGAGACGGAGACCGAGGTGACCGCGGTGGCGCGGGTCGCGGTGAACCTGCGTGGCGTGGACCGGGACCGGGTGCGGCGCGGGGACGCGTTGCTGACGCCCGGCGCGTGGGTGCACACGTCGGAGGTGGACGTGGCGGTGCGCGCGCAGGGGGAGTTGCACCGGGAGCTGGTGCTGCACCTGGGCGCGGCGGCGGTACCGGTGCACGTCCGTCCACTCGGGACGGACGCGGCGCGGTTGCGGCTGCGCGTGGCGTTGCCGCTGCGGATCGGGGACACCGGGCTGCTGCGGGACCCGGGCGAGCACCGGATCGCGGCCGGGATCACGGTGCTGGACGTGCGGCCGCCGCCGCTGGGGCGTCGCGGGGCCGCGCGGGAGCGGGCGGCGGAGCTGGCGTCCGGGCGGGTGCCGCCACCGCCGATCGCGCGTGCGAGCGAGCTGCGCGCGATGGGCTTTCCGTTGGCCGGCAAGCGGATCGGCGAGTGGGTCGTGGACTACGACGCGCTCACCCGGGCGCGCGAGAAGGCCCTGTCGCGGTTCGACGAGTGGTCATCTCATCATCAGGTGGCGGCCGGGATGCCGGTGGAGGCGCTGCGGCAGGCGGTGGGCCTGCCCGCGGCCGAGCTGGTGCCGGCCGCGCTGGACGGCACGGGGCTGGAGATCACCGAAGGGACCGTGCGGCGCCCGGGTGCGGGGCTGCCGGCGCGGGTGCTGTCGGCACTGGGGCGGCTGGACCAGCGGTTCCGGGCACATCCGTTCCGCGCTCCCGAGGCCGACGAGCTCGCGGAACTGGGATTGGGCCAGCGCGAGCTGGCGGCGGCGGTGCGGGCGGGACGGCTGGTCCGGATCGGGGAGGGTGTGTTCCTCGGTCCGGACGCGCCGGCCCGCGCGGCGGAGGCGCTGGTGACGCTGCCGCAGCCGTTCACGGTCAGCGAGGCCCGGCGCGCCCTGGACACGACCCGCCGGGCGGCGGTGCCGTTGCTGGAGCTGCTCGACGCCCGCGGGATCACGGTCCAGGGCGCGGATTCCCGCCGCCACCTGCGCTGAGCTGGAGCGACACGCGGGTTTCGCTCGGAAGCGTGACGGGTACTCGACTCACGGTGAGGAGAGGAGCTCGTCATGGACACGAACGCCTATGTGGCCTTCCTGGTGATAGGCGCGCTGATCGTCTTGGTCGACGGCCAGTTCGTCTACCACAGCGGGAAGCGGTACCTGGCGAACGGGCAGGGCGAATCGGAATCGGGGGCGTCCATGGCCCGGCTGGTCGCGGTGTTGTTCCACATCGCGACGCTGGGTGTGCTCGCGCTCATCTCGACGATCGACTTCCCCGGCGGCACCACGCCGACGGCGATCGTGGGACGCGTCGGCGTGTTCCTGCTGGTACTGGCGCTGGCCCACGGCATCACGATCGCCGTGCTGTCGCGTCAGCGCGAGGAACAGGTCGTCGAGCAGATCAACACGCGGATGAACACCCCGCGCCCCGCGGACCATTCGCTGAACGACCCGGTCGTCTCCCCGGTGCCTGGTCAGGAGGGCCGCGACCCGCGCGTCAGCCCCAGCATCGAGAGCGGCACCCCGTACACGACCGACCGGTACTAGCGGTTCAGGCTCCGCAGCAGTTCCAGCGTGCGGGCCTGCTCCGCCGGTGACCCGGCGAGCGCGGCGGCGAATTCGGTGGCTCCGGCGTCCAGGTGGCGCCGGAGCTGCCGTTCGACCGCATCCTCGTCCCCGGCGACGACCGTCTCCGCGACCTCCCGCACCCCCTCCCGATCGAGGACCGCGCGGTACGCGGGCATCGTCGCGGCCATGCCGTACTCCCGCGTGATCCGCGCGCGGACCGCGGCCGGATCGTCGGTCACCGCCACGATCACGCCGGTGACCACCCGTGGTTCCGCCCGTCCCGCCGCGGCTTTCCGGATCTTCGGGACGATGTGGTCGCCGAGCGTCCGCGGTCCGGCCCAGGTGGTGATCGTCCCGTCCGCCAGCTCACCCGCGATGCGCAACGTCAGGTCGCCGAGCGCGGACACCAGCAGGGCGGGCGGCTGCGCGCCGGTGACCTCCACCTGTGCCCGCGCGGCCAGCGTTTCGCCTTGGTAGGCAACGGATTCCCCGCGCAGCAGCGGGCCCAGGGCGGTCAGGTACTCGCGCAGGTGCCGCGCCGGCTTGTCGTAGGAGAGGCCGTACTGGTCCTCGATCATCACCGGGTGGCTGAGCCCGACGCCGAGGCTGAGCCGGTTGCCGGTGACCGACTGGGTGCTCAGCGCCCGCGTGGCCAGCGTGATCGGGTGCTGCGGCCAGGTCGGCACGATCGCGGTGCCCAGTTCGATCCCGGGCACCTCTCGCCCGGCCACGGCGAGCGCGGTCAGCGGGTCCCAGCTGAACCGCTGGCCCAGCCACAGGGCGGGCAGCCCGGAGCGCGCCGCCGCGACGATGTCGTCGATGGTCTTGCTCGCGGTGTCGACCATCAGGCCGATCCTCATGGTTTTCCCCCTTCGTAGGCGGCGCGGTGCTGGTTCCCGATCTCGGTGAACAGGTCGGCGACCCGGGGCGCCAGCTCGGCCAGCACCGCCGGGTCCGGTTCGGCCGCCGGTTCGAAGGCGCCGCGCACGGTCGCGGCGAGCAGATCCGCGGCGCCCGGGTGCGGCGGGGACAGGAAGAAGCCTTCGAGCGTGGCGTGCCAGGCGTAGCGCAGGTCGTCGAACGGCAGGTCGGTGCGCACCAGGTCGTGCTCGGCGAGCAGCCACAGGTAATCGGCGAAAGCCTCGTCGTGCCGCGACTCCGCCCGGTCGCGAGCCAGCTTGCCGAGCACGGCGGGATCGGCGCGCACGTGGGCGCGCAGCAGGGGACGGCCGGCGACCGACTCGAAGTTCACGCGGGTCAGCTCGTGCAGCAGAACCGTGCGCGGGTCCGCGCGGATCGCGGCCACCAGCTCGTCGGCGGCCGCGGCCAGCTCGCGCCGGAACACCGCGCGGAACAGGTCCTGCCGCGACTTCCAGTGCAGGTAGACGGTGCCCTTGCCGATACCGGCCCGCTCGGCCACGTCGTCGACGGTCACCTTCTGGTAGCCCCAGCGCAGCAGCAGGCCGGCGGCCACGTCGAGGATGCGTTCCGCCCGCTCCCGCCGATCCATGCGGGTGATCTTATGACTGATTTTGAATTTCAGTCAACGGTCAGCAGTGTCCCGTCGTCGGAGTGGTCTCGTCCGGCGTGCCGGGCCAGGGTGGGGCGGTGGCCGCGACGACCTCCAGGCCGTGCGGGCCCGCGCGGAACTGGAAGGTCGTGCCGAGCGGGATCGTCAGGCACACGCCCGGCGTCAGCTCGGTGAGCGGCGTTCCGCAGGTGCGAGGTCTGGAAGGGCTGCACGGCATCCGGCAGTTCGTCGGCTGCCGCTAGGAACAGATCGCGCCCTGGGCCGCGGACCCGACCAGCCGCGCGTACTTCGCCAGCACGCCCGTCCGGCGCGGCAGCTCCGGCGGTTCCCAGCCGGCGCGCCGCGCCTCCAGTTCCTCGGCGGAAATCCCCACGTCGAGCGTCCGCGTCTCCATGTCCAGCACGATCGGGTCGCCGTCGCGGACGAAGGCGATCGGGCCGCCGTGCGCGGCTTCCGGGGCGACGTGCCCGATGCACAACCCGGTGGTCCCGCCGGAGAACCGCCCGTCGGTGAGCAGCAGGACGTCCTTGCCCAGCCCGGCGCCCTTGATCGCGCCCGTCACGGCCAGCATCTCGCGCATCCCGGGCCCGCCGCGCGGCCCCTCGTACCGGATCACCACCACGTCGCCGGGCTGCAGCGTCGGCAGCGCGTCCATCGCCGCCTGCTCCCCGTCGAACACGCGCGCCGTGCCCTCGAACCGCGACGAGTCGAACCCGGCGCTCTTCACCACCGCACCTTCCGGCGCGAGGCTGCCGTGCAGGATCGTCAGCCCGCCGGTCGGGTGGATCGGGTTCGACAGCTTCCGCACCACCTCGCCGTCCAGCTCCGGCGGCGCCAGCTCGGCCAGGTTCTCCGCCAGCGTCTTGCCCGTCACCGTCAGGCAGTCGCCGTGCAGCAGACCCGCGTCGAGCAGGGCCTTCATCACCACCGGCACCCCGCCGACCCGGTCCACCGCGGTCATCACGTGCCGCCCGAACGGCTTGACGTCGGCCAGGTGTGGCACCCGGTCACCGATCCGGGTGAAATCGTCCAGCGTCAGCTCGACCTGCGCCTCGTGCGCGATCGCCAGCAGGTGCAGCACCGCGTTGGTCGACCCGCCCAGCGCCATCACGACGGCGATCGCGTTCTCGAACGCCTCGCGCGTCAGCACGTCCCGCGCGGTGATCCCGGCGGCGAGCATCCCGACCACGGCCTCGCCGCTCTCCCGCGCGAACCGGTCCCGCCGCCGGTCCACCGACGGCGGGCTGGCCGACCCGGGCAGCGACATGCCCAGCGCCTCCGCCGCGCAGGCCATCGTGTTGGCCGTGTACATGCCGCCACACGCGCCCTCGCCAGGGCAGATCGCGCGTTCGATCTTGTCGACCTCCGCGCGCGAGATCAGCCCGCGGGCACACGCGCCGACGGCCTCGAACGCGTCGATGATCGTCACCTCGCGTCCGTCGACGTTGCCCGGCAGGATCGACCCGGCGTAGAGGAACACCGCGGCGACGTCCAGACGGGCGGCGGCCATCAGCATCCCGGGCAGGCTCTTGTCGCAGCCGGCCAGCAGCACCGCGCCGTCCAGCCGCTCGGCCTCCATCACCGTCTCCACCGAGTCGGCGATGATCTCCCGGGACACCAGCGAGAAGTGCATGCCCTCGTGGCCCATCGAGATGCCGTCGGAGACGGAGATCGTGCCGAACTCCATCGGGAAGCCGCCGCCGGCGTGCACCCCCTGTTTGCTCGCCTGCGCCAGCCGTTGCAGGGACAGGTTGCACGGTGTTATCTCGTTCCATGACGAGGCGATGCCGATCTGCGGTTTGGCGAAGTCCTCGTCGCCCATTCCGACCGCACGCAGCATGCCCCGCGCCGCCGCGCGTTCCAGCCCATCCGTCACGTCCCGCGACCGGGGTTTGAGGTCAGCCATGGTGAGCACGATAGGCCGGAGATCCATTATCTACACAACGTTGACGACCGAGAGCAAGTTGTAGAGAATCGAAGTCATGACGACGGTGTCATTCGATCGGCGACCGGACTCCTACCGGCACTGGCGGCTCCGCATCGAGCCGCCGCTGGCCTGGCTGGAGATGGACGTCGACGAGAACGGCGGCCTGGTTCCCGGCTACGAGCTCAAGCTCAACTCCTACGACCTGGGCGTCGACATCGAGCTGTACGACGCCGTCCAGCGGCTGCGCTTCGAGCACCCCGAGGTGCGCGCGGTCATCCTCACCAGCGCCAAGGACAAGGTGTTCTGCGCCGGCGCGAACATCCGGATGCTGGCCGGCTCCTCGCACGAGTGGAAGGTGAACTTCTGCAAGTTCACCAACGAGACCCGCAACGGCATCGAGGACGCCACCGAGAACTCCGGTCAGATCTACCTCGCCGCGGTCAACGGCAGCTGCGCCGGCGGCGGCTACGAAATCGCCCTGGCCTGCGAGAAGATCCTGCTGGTCGACGACAACTCCTCGACCGTCGCGCTGCCCGAGGTGCCGTTGCTCGGCGTGCTGCCCGGCACCGGCGGCCTCACCCGGGTCACCGACAAGCGCCGCGTCCGCAAGGACCGCGCCGACGTGTTCGCCACCCGCCCGGACGGCGTGAAGGGCCGCACCGCGGTCGACTGGCGCCTGGTCGACGAGCTGGTCCCGCGCCAGGAGTTCCGCGCGATCGTCGAGCAGCGGGCCCGCGAACTCGCCGCGCGGAGCACCCGGCCGCAGGACGCGCAGGGCATCGTGCTCGAACCGCTCGAGCGCACCGAAGACGACGACCGCATCACCTACCCGAACACCACCGCCGAGCTGGACCGGGCCGCCGGCGTCGTCACCATCACCGTCCACGGGCCACACGAGGACGGCTGGCTGCTCGCGATGACCCGCGAGCTGGACGACCTCATCCTGCGCCTGCGCACCAACGAACCCGAGCTGGGCACCTGGGTCTTCCGCACCGAGGGCGACCCGGACGCCGTGCTCGCCGCCGAACGCGAGGTGCTCACCGGTTCCGACTGGCTGTCCAACGAAATCCTGCACTACTACAAGCGCACGCTGAAACGGCTCGACGTCACCAGCCGCAGCCTCATCGCCCTGATCGAACCGGGCAGCTGCTTCGCCGGGGTGCTGCTGGAACTGGCGCTGGCCTGCGACCGCCAGTACATGCTGGACGGCCCTCCGATCGACGACGAGGACAGCGAGGAGCGCGCGTGCCTCGTGCTGTCGGACGCGAACTTCGGCGCGTTCCCGATGGGCAACGGCCTGTCCCGCCTGGAATCCCGGTTCTACGGCGAGCACGACCACCTCGACTGGCTCAAACGCGAACGCGACCGGCGCCTGTCCGCGGGCGAGGCCGTCGAGCTGGGCCTGGTCACCGAGGCGCCGGACGACATCGACTGGGAGGACGAGATCCGGATCGTGCTGGAGGGGCGCGCAGCGCTGTCGCCGGACGCGCTCACCGGCATGGAGGCCAACCACCGGTTCGTCGGCCCGGAAACCATCGAGACCAAGATCTTCGGCCGCCTGACGGCCTGGCAGAACTGGATCTTCACGAGACCGAACGCCTCGGGCCCGGACGGCGCGCTGCGCCGCTACGGCACCGGCCAGAAGGCGACCTTCGACCGCAAGCGGGTGTGAGATGCCGACCAGGATCGACTACGACGCCAAGATCCCGAACAACGTGGAGCTGTCCGACAACCGGCGCCTGCAGCGGGCGCTGGAGGGCTGGCAGCCGAAGTTCATGCACTGGTGGGCCGAGATGGGCCCGGCGCTGGAGACGCAGGGCGTGTACCTGCGCACGGCGGTCAGCGTCGGCCGTGAGGGCTGGGCGCACTTCGACCACGTCGTGCCGCAGGACTACCGCTGGGGCATCTTCCTGTCCGAGCGCGACCCGGACCGCCGGATCGCGTTCGGCGAGCACCGCGGCGAGCCGGCGTGGCAGCAGGTGCCCGGCGAGTACCGCGCCGACCTGCAGCGGCTGATCGTCATCCAGGGCGACACCGAGCCGGCGTCGGTGGAGCAGCAGAAGCTGCTCGGCCTGACCGCGCCCAGCCTGTACGACCTGCGCAACCTCTTCCAGGTCAACGTGGAGGAGGGCCGTCACCTGTGGGCGATGGTCTACCTGCTGCACGCCTACTTCGGCAAGGAGGGCCGCGAGGAGGCCGAAGCGCTGCTCTACCGCAACTCGGGCAGCCCGGACACGCCGCGCATCCTCGGCGCGTTCAACGAGGAGACCGCGGACTGGCTCGCGTTCTACATGTTCACCTACTTCACCGACCGCGACGGCAAGTACCAGCTGGGCACGCTCAAGGAGTCCGCGTTCGACCCGCTGTCGCGGACCTGCGAGTTCATGCTCAAGGAGGAGGCGCACCACATGTTCGTCGGCACCACCGGTGTCGACCGGGTGGTCACGCGCAGCGCCGAGCTGATCCGCGAGCACGACACGATGGACATCGCCGCGCACGGCGGCATCCCGCTGGACATCATCCAGCGCTACCTGAACTTCCACTACACCGTCTCGCTCGACCTGTTCGGCAGCGAGACGTCGACGAACGCGGCCAACTACTACACCTCCGGCCTCAAGGGCCGCTGGATGGAGACCCGCCGCAAGGACGACCACCAGCTCACCGACGACGCGGCGCTGCTGGAGAAACCGCGCGACGACGGCACCTGGACCACCGAGGAGATGCAGAAGATCCTGCTGCTCAACCTCGACCTGCGCACCGAGTACATCGCCGACTGCGAATCCGGGGTCAAGCGGTGGAACAAGATCCTCGCCGATGCCGGCATCGACTTCCGGTTCCGCCTGCCGCACCCTGGTTTCAACCGGAAAGTCGGCATAAACTCCGGCCACCACATCACGCCGGACGGGACGATCGTGGACGAAGCGACCTGGGAGCGCAGCCGCAGGCACTGGCTGCCCACCGACGAGGACCTGGCGTTCGTCCGCTCGCTCATGCACCCGGTGTACGAGCGGGGCAAGATCGCGAGCTGGGTGGCGCCGCCGCGGCAGGGCATCAACGGGAAGCCGTTCGACTACGAGTACGTGTACCTGTGAATCCTGCGAAGGGCGGGCGCGATGGCCGAGTTCAACGCCGCGGACTACCTGGTCGACCGGCACGTCCGGGACGGTGACGGCGCCCGTACCGCGGTCGTCACGGTCTCCCGCACGCTCACCTACGCGGAACTGTCCGAAGCGGTGCACCGCGTCGCGGGCGGGTTGACCGGCATCGGTGTGCGGCCCGAGGAACGGGTCATGTTGTGCATGGTGGACGGCGTCGAGATGCTCACCGGCATCCTCGGCGCGATGTGCGCCGGGGCGGTGCCGGTGCCGGTGTCGACCATGGTGACCGGGCCCGAGCTGGGCCGGGTGCTCGCCGACTCGCGGGCCCGCGTGCTGTGCGTGTCCGGCGAGTTCGCCGCGGCCGCGAAGGAGGCGGTCGAGCTGGCGCCGGAGGTCACCGACGTCGTCCTGGACCGGGCGGACGCGGCCCAGTTCTCTTCGATGTCCACACACGACTGGTCGCGTCTGTCCACGGCGGACCCGCGGGAAACCTACGCCACCTGGGAGGATTCGCCCGCGCTGTGGCTGTACACCTCCGGCACGACCGGCCGTCCCAAGGGCGCGATGCACCGGCACGCGAGCATCCGCGCGGTGTGCGAGACCTACGGACGGCAGGTGCTCGGCATCCGGCCGGACGACCGGTGCTTCTCGGTCGCCAAGCTGTTCTTCGCCTACGGCATCGGCAATTCCGCGTTCTTCCCGCTGTCGGTGGGCGCGAGCACGGTGTTCGAACCGGGCCGCCCGACGCCGCAGCTGGTGGCCGACCGGGTGCGCGCCGAGCGGCCGACGTTGTTCTTCGGCGTGCCGACGTTCTACTCCGCCCTGCTGTCCGCCGACCTGCCGCGCGACACGTTCTCCTCGGTGCGCCAGGCGGTTTCCGCCGGTGAGCCGCTGCCCGCGGTGCTGTTCGAGCGGTTCCGGGAGCGGTTCGGGGTGGAGATCCTGGACGGCATCGGGTCCACCGAGGCGCTGCACATCTTCCTGTCCAACCGGCCGGGCGCGGTGGTGCCGGGCACGACGGGCGTCGCGGTGCCCGGGTACGACCTGGAGATCCGCGATCCGCTGGGCACGGTGATCGAGACCACCGGGCAGCCCGGCGAGCTGTACGTGCGCGGGCCGTCGACGGCGTTCGGGTACTGGAGCCGGTACGAGACGTCGAAGCAGGTGTTCCAGGGCGAGTGGCTGCGGACGGGCGACAGCTTCGTGCGCAACCCGGACGGCACGTACACGTGTCTCGGCCGGTTCAACGACATGCTGAAGGCGGGCGGGATCTGGGTGTCGCCGGCGGAGGTCGAGCAGCGGTTGCTGCAGCACCCGGACGTGGCCGAGGTGGCGGTGGTGGCGGCGCCGGACTCCGACGGCATCGAGAAGCCGGTGGCGTGCGTGGTGCCGGCCGCCGGGCGGACGGTCGACCCGGACGCGCTGATCGGCTTCTGCCGGGAGGGGCTGGCCGCGTTCAAACGGCCGCGCGCCGTGGTGGGGGTCGAGGAGCTGCCGAAGACCGCGACGGGCAAGATCCGCCGGAACGTGATCCGCGAGCTGGTGCGGGATTCGCTGCGGCCGGGAGCGCTCACGTGATCGACGGGTATGCGGTGGTCGACGCGCACGTCCACGCGCCGCGGCTGGGCACGTTGAAGCCGGCGTGGCTGGAGTGGGCGGAGCGGTTCTCCGGGCCGCACGACTGGCGGTCGGCGTACGACGCGGAGGGGAACGTCGTGCCTTCGCGGCTGGATGCGTTGTTCGAGTCCGAGGGCGTCGACCGCGCGTTGTTGTTCTGCGAGTACAGCCCGCGCGCGACCGGGATCCAGCCGATCGAGGACAACCTGCCGCTGGTCGCGGAGAACCCGACGCGGTTCCGGCTGGTGGCGAACGTGAACCCGTACCTGCACCACCCGGTGGCGGCCGAGGTGGAGCGGCAGCTGGACCTGGGTGCGGTGGCGTTGAAGATCCACCCCGTGCACGGCGCGTTCTCGCCGGGGGACAAGGAGATGTACGCCGCGTACCACGTCTGTGCGGAGCGCGGGGTGCCGGTGATCATCCACTCCGGCACGAGCAGCTTCCCCGGCGCCCGCGCGAGCTTCGGCAACCCGGAGTTGATGGCGGACGTCGTCGAGGACTTCCCGTCGGTGCAGTTCGTGTTCGCCCACGGCGGCCGCGGGTGGTGGTACGACGTGGCCGCGTTCCTGGCCCTGGCGCGGGACAACGTGTGGCTGGACCTGTCCGGGCTGCCGCCGCGGAAGCTGCCGGAGTACTACGCGCGGTTCGACTTCGTGCGGCTGGCCGGCCGGTTCGTGTTCGGCACGGACTGGCCAGGCGTCCCGGGCGTCGCGCGGAACGTCCGGGCGCTGATGGAGCTGGACCTGCCGGACCCCGTGCTGCGCGACGTGCTGTCCGGCAACGCAGCGAAGATCTACCCGGGCTTGGGGATCTGACGCAGCCGCGAGTCCCACGCTCCCGCGCGCGAGTCCCACGCTCCGGCTCGCGAGTCCCGCGCTCCCGCGCGCGAGTCCCGCGCTCCCGCGCGCGAGTCCCACACCCGATGCGGTTCCGGGCAGGTCGGACTCTCAGCGCCGAAGGTGGGACTCGCGGGCGCCGGGGTCGGCTAGCGCATCACCTCGTGGAGGCAGAGCCAGTTGCCTTCGGAGTCGGAGAACCACGCGGCTTTCTCGTTGCCCAGCGTGGCGATGTGGCCTTCGGTGCGGAGGTCACCGGAGTCGTAGTCGGCGAAGCGCACGCCGCGGGCCTCCAGGTCGTGCACCTCGGCGGAGATGTCGTCGACCTCGAAGCTGAGCACCGTGTTCTCGCTCGGTGCGGTGTCCGGCAGCGGGCGCAGGCCGATCACGTGCCCGGAGCCGGCTTCGAAGTAGCAGGTGCCGTCCGGGCCGGTTCCGGTCTGGTGCAGGCCGAGCTGGTCGCCGTAGAAGTGCCGGGCGCGGTCGGTGTCCTGCGCGGGGAGCATGTGCGTGATGGTGGACGTGGTGAGCATGGCCGCCTCCTTCACGAGAGCACCCATGGTGCGCCGCGGATCCGGTCGAGGCAACGGGGGTTTCAGCTGGTGCCGTTCACCTCGCGGAGCGTGCGCATCGCGTCGGCCAGGGCTTCCGACGCCTCCGGGCCCAGCGGCTCCAGCACCCGGCGCCGCAGGATCTCCGCGCACGCCTGGCGCGCCTTCTCCGCCACCTCGCGGCCGTGCTCGGTCAGGCACGCGAACGTCACGCGCCGGTCGTCCGGGCTCGGCTTGCGGGTGATCAGCCCGGCGGCGACCAGCCGGTCCGCCACCTTGGTGAACCCGCCGCTGGACAGCGCCGCCTCGGTGGCCAGGCGCGTCATCGGCATGCGGTGACCGGGCGTGCGCACCAGCCGCAGCAGGATGTCGAACGGCGCCGGCGCCAGTCCGAACCGCTCGGCGATCTCGCCCATGAGTCGATCCTGCGTGGCGAGGTACCCCTCGATCACGAAGCCCCACCAGGTCACGATCTCGTCATCGCCGGGAGTGGTCACGCCATGACTATACCGCCCAGAACTCTTCCTGGAATATATCTTGCTGGCGAGAGGTTCTCCGGGTTACCTTGAGGCCCCGGCGAAGGAGCAGACGGATGTCCATCAAGACGAGCGGCTTGCACCACGTGACCGCGATCGGCGGCGACCCCCAGCGCAACGCCGACTTCTACCTGCGCACGCTCGGCCTGCGCCTGGTGAAGACCACGGTCAACTTCGACGACCCGGGCACCTACCACCTCTACTACGGCGACCAGTCCGGCAAGCCCGGCACGCTGATGACCTTCTTCCCGTGGCCCGGCGCCCCCAGCGGCCGCCTCGGCACCGGCCAGGCCACCACGACCGCGTTCTCCGTGCCGGCGAACTCGATCGGCTGGTGGAAGGACCACCTCGCGGAAGCCGGCCTCACCACCGGTCGCATCGCCAACCGGGCCGGCGAGGACGTCCTGAC
The DNA here is from genome assembly GCF_003385175.1 of Amycolatopsis ruanii. Classification (NCBI taxonomy): domain Bacteria; kingdom Bacillati; phylum Actinomycetota; class Actinomycetes; order Pseudonocardiales; family Pseudonocardiaceae; genus Amycolatopsis; species Amycolatopsis ruanii. The sequence goes on along the minus strand of NZ_PQHY01000021.1, from coordinate 43,869 downwards.
GTTCCGCGATCCGGACGGCCTCCAGCTCGCCCTGGTCGCGCACCCGCAGGGCGACCCACGTGACCCGTGGGACAACGGGCACGTCCCGGCCGAGCACGCGATCCGCGGCCTGCACTCGGTGACCCTGTCGGTCGCCGAGGAGGACGCGACCGCCGAGATGTTCGGCGACCTGGGTCTGACCTTCAGCAGCCAGGACAGCAACCGCCTGCGCTTCACGGCCGGCGCGGGCGGGCCGGGCGCGCTGGTCGGCGCGCTGGTCACGCCGGACGTGCCGCGCGGGCTCGTCGCCGCGGGCACCGTCCACCACGTCGCGTGGCGCGCGCCGGACGAGGACAGCCAGGCCGCGTGGCGCGCGGAGCTGGCCGACCGGGGCGTGCACGTCACCTCGATCCTGGACCGGCAGTACTTCCGCTCGATCTACTTCCGCGAGCCGGGCGGCACGCTGCTGGAGATCGCGACCGACCAGCCCGGGTTCGCCATCGACGAGCCGCTGCTGGAGCTGGGCCGTGCGCTCAAGCTGCCGCCGTGGCTGGAACCGGACCGCGAGCAGATCGAGCGCGCGCTGCCGAAGCTGGACATCCCTGGCGAGAACAACCGTTGACGCTGGAGCCCGAGTTCACCGAGGGGTGCGCCGGTGGCGTAACGACCGGTTTTGTCGGTGCCTCCTGAGAAGATCACGGCAACTTCGAGGAGGCGCCAATGGGCACAGGGGGAATCGGGCACTTCGACAACGACGAGGCCGCCGACTTCGCGAACGAGCTGGACGATCTGCCGGCTGGTGAGCGGGTGGCGCTGATCCGCACGACGCTGGAGACCGCCGCGGACGATTCCGGGTATCTCGAGGCGCCGGAGGGGATGCTCGCCGTGGCGGCGGCCGCGCTCGTGGCGTCACAGGTCCCCGACGGCGATCCGGTGGACGACAGCTACGGGCCGGAGGAGCCGCTGCCCGCGCTGCCCGCCGAGCTGAGACCGCTCGCGGTGCGCGCGATCGACCGCGTCCTGGGCGAGAAGTCCGAACTGGACGAACTGTGGGAGGAGCCGGACCGGCCGTCCTGGCCGGCCGAAATCGACCGGCTGCGCACGGTACTGGCGGCCGGTTGAGCGGAAGGAGCCCGCGGGAAGTCATGCGGTGCGGCGCCAGCGGCCGGGTTGTGGGAAAGGCGCGACGGCGGGCGTGGGCTGTGGTGCTGGCGGCCGGTTGAGCGGAAGGAGCCCGCGGGAAGTCATGCGGTGCGGCGCCAGCGGCCGGGTTGTGGGAAAGGCGCGACGGCGGGCGTGGGCTGTGGTGCTGGCGGCCGGTTCCGCGATCCAAGCGCTCACGGGAAGTCTCGCCGGTGTGCCGTCCCGCGGTGCCGGCGGCCGGGGCGCGGAACGAGCCACGAAGAAGGTCTCGACCGCGTGCGGTGCCGCTCCCGTCCGCGGGAGCCGACGCGGGGGGTGAGTCCATCCGCACCTCTGCGCTGTCCGGCTCGCCCGGCGGCCGCGTGCCTAGAACTCCGTGGGCCGCAGCAACGCGTCCGAGCCGCCGTCGATCAGGAACTGGGCGCCGTGGATGTAGCCCGCCTCCGGGCCGAGCAGGTAGCGGATCAGCGACGCGATCTCCGCCGGCCGGCCCCGCCGCGCGATCGGGGCCTGGTAGCCGCGGATCGCGTCGCCGAAGCGGGAGTCCAGGCCCGCCTGCAGCAGTGGCGTGTCGACCGCGCCGGGGGCCACCGTGTTCAGCCGCACGCCCGCCGCGCCCCACGTGGCGACCCGTTGCCGCACCGCGACCGTCAACGCGTTCTTCGACCACGAGTAGGCCAGGTGCCCCGCGTACTCGCCGGCGTCGGCCAGCGCCGCGGCCTCCTCGCCGCGCGAGATCGGGTTGTCCGCCCACTTCACCATCGTCGACGCCGAAGACGACACCGCCACCGCCGCCCCGCGCAACACCGGGAACAACCCGTCCAGCACCTCGACCGCACCGCGGTAGTTCACCTCGACGATCTGCCGCGGATCCGGGACGTGCGGCCCCAGCCCCGCGCACACCACCAGCCCGTCCAGTTCCGGCGCCAGCCCGCGCACCCCGTCCACCGCCGCCCGGCGACCGTCCGCAGTGGACAGATCCGCGCACACCTCCGCGTCACGCAGGTCCACGCCGATCACCTCGTGCCCGTCCGCCCGCAGCGCCGCCACTACCGCGGCCCCGATCCCCGACGCGGACCCCGTCACGGCAATCACGTCAGCACACATCGCGTCCCCCGGTAGATCGTCGGCATGCAGCGGTTGCAGTGCACGCACAGCGAACGCGCCCCGGACCGCAACCGCCGCGGCAGGTCAGGCTCACGCAGCAACGCGCGCGCCATCGCCACGAACTGGAAACCCTCGGCCACCGCCCGCTCCATCGTCTCCAGCCGCGTGATCCCGCCGAGCAGGATCAACGGCAGCTCCAGCGCCGCGCGGAACTGGCGCGCCCGGTCCAGCAGGTAGGCCTCCTGGAACGGGTAACTCTTCAGGAACGCCCCGCCACCCGCGCGGATGCCCCATCGCACCGGCGCCGGGAACGCGGCCGCGAACTCCCGCACCGGCGCGTCCCCGGTGAACAGGTACATCGGGTTCAGCAGCGAACTCCCGGCGGTCAGCTCCAGCGCGTCGACCGTCCCCTCCGCCTCCAGCCACCGCGCGACCTGCACGCTCTCGTCCAGCCAGAACCCGCCGGGCACGCCGTCGTCCATGTTCAGCTTCGCCGTCACGGCGATGCGTGAGCCGACCGCGTCCCGCACCGCCCGCGCGACCTCCAGCGCCAGCCGCGCCCGGTTCGCCAGCGACCCGCCGTAGGAGTCCCGGCGCCGGTTCAGCCGCGGGCTCAGGAACGAGCTCACCAGGTAGTTGTGTCCGAAGTGGAGTTCCACGGCGTCGAACCCGGCCTCGGCCGCCAGCCGGGCCGCCGAAGCGTGTGCCCGCACCACCCGCGCGAGATCGTCCACAGTGGCCGCTCGCGTCATCCGCATCCCCAGCGGGTTCGGGAACCGGCCCGGAGCCAGCGCCGGCAGGCGGTTCGACGCCGCGTTCGCCACTGGACCCGCGTGCCCGATCTGCGCGCTCACCGCCGCCCCTTCGGCGTGCACCGCGTCGGTCAGCCGCCGCAGCCCGGGCAGCGCCTCCGGGCGCATCCAGATCTGGTGCCGGTCGGTGCGTCCCTCCGGCGACACCGCGCAGTACGCCACGGTCGTCATCCCCACCCCGCCGCGCGCCGGCCGCCGGTGGAACTCGATCAGCCGGTCCGTGACCAGCGCGTCCGGGGTCGCGCCCTCGAACGTCGCCGCCTTGATGATCCGGTTGCGCAGCCGCACCGGCCCCAGCCGCGCGGGCGCGAAGACGTCGGTCATGACCCCGCCAATCCCGCCGCGACGAACGCCCGCAGCGTCTCCACCGGCACCTCGCCGGGCATTCCGTCGGCGAAGAACTGCAGCACCAGCCCGAACGCGAGCAGCCAGCGCTGTGCCGCGCCCGCCTTCGACAGCTCCGGCCGCGCGTCCCGCAGCAGCTCGATCCACGGCCCCAGCCCGAACCACCGGGATGTCCACGCCGGTTCCCGCCGCCCCAGCACGAACCGCGCCAGCAGCCGCAACCGCAACCGCCCGACCGGATCCGCGGCCAGCTCGGCCAGCGGGGTCACGACCAGGTCCACCAGCTCGGGCACGGTCGGCGCCCAGCCGTCGCGCCGCCGCTCGGTGACTTCGTCCAGCCGCTGCTGCCACACCGGCGCGAGCCGGGCCTCCAGCAGCGCCGCGATCAGCGCGTCCTTCGACCCGAAGTGGTAGTGCACCGCCGCCGGGTTCATGCCGGCCGCGCTGTTGATCGCCCGCACGGACACCGCGTCGTAGCCGGATTCCAGCAGCAGCCGCTCGGCGACGGTCAGCAGTCGCTCGCGGGCGTCGGTGCTCGGCACCCGTCCAGCACACCACACTTCCATCACCGAATCAATCACTGATTGACCGGCACAATCGAGGCATGGCGGACGCGGTGCGCAGGTGGTCGGAGCAGCTGGCCGGCTGGGCGATCCCGGAGCACATCCTGTCCGCGGCCCCGGAATCGCCCTGGTTCGTGCCGCCGCGGGCGTTCGCGCGCCGCGCCGACCGCCTCATCGCCGGACCCGCCACCCCGACCCACGACGCGGTTCTCGCGGCCCTTCCGGGTTCCGTGCTCGACGTGGGCGCGGGGGCGGGCGCGGCGAGCCTGCCCTGCGCGCGAGCCATCACGCGGGTCACGGCGGTGGACACCAACGCCCGCCTGCTCGCCGAGTTCGCCAACCGCGCGAAAGCGCTGTCCGTGCCCTGCACGACGATCGAGGGGCGGTGGCCGGACGTCGAGGCCGAACCCGCCGACGTCGTGGTCTGCGCCCACGTCCTCTACAACGCCCCCGACCTGGCGCCGTTCGCCGGCGCGCTGACCGCCCACGCGCGCCGCCGGGTGGTCGTCGAACTCGCCGCCGTCCACCCGATGACCAGCCTGAACCCGTTGTGGCGGCGGTTCCACGGCATCGCGCGCCCGGACGGCCCGACGGCCGACGACGCCGTCGCCGCGCTGCGCGAACTCGGCGTCGAGCCGGAGATCGTGCGGTGGCACCAGCACGCGAAGCCGGAGTACCAGCGCTTCGACGAGCTGGTCGACGTCACCCGCCGCCGGTTGTGCCTGCCCCCGGACCGCGCCGGTGAAGTGGCCGAAGCGCTGCGCGGCGCACCCGACTTCGGTTCCGCGGGTCGCGATGTGGTCACGCTCAGCTGGCCGGTTGGCCGTTCCGTGTGATTTCGACCTGCGGAGACCTTCGCACCCGAGCACAATCGGTGTATGACTCACGCGCAGGGGGACGAACCGGTCACCGGCACCCCGCCCCAGCCGCCCGTGGCGGAGCCCGCGCCCGCGAAGCCGGTCAAGATCAAACGGACCCGGGTCAGCGGCACCTGGGTCGCGATCATCGTCGCGCTGATCATCCTGGTGTTCCTGCTGATCTTCATCCTGCAGAACCTGGCCTCGACGACGGTGGCCTTCCTCGGCATGGAGGGCAGCATGCCGCTGGCCGTGGCCATGCTGTTCTCCGCGATCGCCGGCGCGCTGCTGGTCGCACTGGTCGGTGGCGCGCGCATCGTCCAGCTGCGGAAGGCGACGCGGAAGGCGAACAAGGCTCTGCGCTGATCCGGCCGTACCATCATCCCGGGAAACGGGGTGATGTGGTTGACCAGCGAGAACCTGCCGAGTTCGCCGGAGGGTGGCGACGAGAACCTGCTGCGCCGCGCGGGACGGCTCGCCGGGTGGGCCGCGCGCACCGGGTTCACGATCGGACGCCGTCTGCCGTTGCCCGGCCTCGAACTGGCTGGTGAGGGGCTGCGGCAGGTCGAGCGGCAGGTCCTGACCGGCCTGCGCCGCCGTCTCGACGAGGTCGACGACCCGTACGTGGTCGCGCTGAGCGCGGCCGGCTCCGAGCACACCCCCAACGGCGCCGGCGAACTGGTGCCGGTGCGGGAACCGCTGCGCGCCGCGATGAAGGAGCTGCTCGACCGGTCCGTGGGCTTCGGCCGGGAGCAGGCCCGCGAGTACCTCTACGCGACCGTGCTGCGCCAGCTCACCCCGGACGAGGCCCGCATCGTCGCCACGCTCGCCAGCGGCACCGCGTTCCCTGTGATCGACGTCACCGAGCGCGGATTCGGTGGCGGCCGGACGATCTTGCGCAACGCCTCGACGGTAGGCAAGACGGCCGGTGTCACGCTGCCCGACGAGGTGCCCGGCTACCTGACCCGGCTGGCCGGGTTCGGCCTGGTCGAGCTGGACGCCGAATCCGCCGAGCTGGAATCGCAGTACGAGATCCTGGCCACCGAGGACCTGGTCCGCACGGCCGTGAAATCGGCCCGGCGGGCACGGCTGGTGCGGCGCACGGTTCGCCTGTCGCGGTTCGGCGTCCGCTTCTGGGCGGCGTGCGATCCCGGCGAGTGGACTCGCATCCTGTGAGCGCTGCCACTACCGTGTAACGGACGGCGCGCATCGAGCGCTCTACGTGATAAGGCCCCGCCCAGGCTGGGGCCATACCACACCTGGGCTCCGCAGCGCCAGCTTCCTGTTGTCATTCTCACGTGTGTTTCGCCGTTGTTGCAGGTAGTTCGCCTGCCCGGTCCGCGATGCGCTGAACGACCCAAACAACTCTGTTAGGTTGTTTTGACATGTCCGGAAAGCACTTGATCGAAAATCCGACCAAGGCCGACGGGGCTGCGCTTTGGCGAATCGCACGCGATTCGCAGAAGCTCGATCTCAACTCGCCTTATGCATATCTGTTGTGGTGCCGCGATTTCGCCGACACCTCGGTGGTGGCGCGGGTGGACGGTGACGCGGTCGGATTCGTGATCGCTTATCGCCGTCCCTCGGCGCCGGACACCGCGCTCGTCTGGCAGGTCGCCGTCGATGCGTCGCAACGCGGGCAGGGGCTGGCCGGAGCCCTGCTCGACAACCTGTTCACGCGGCTGGTGGCCGACGGGGTGCGACACCTGGAGACCACCATCACGCCCGACAACAAAGCGTCCATCCGCCTGTTCACCTCATTCGCCGAGCGATGGGGCGCGGAGCTGGAGTGCACCGAGCTGTTCGGCTCGGCGGACTTTCCGGACGACGGCACGCGGCACGAGCCGGAAGACCTTTACCGAATCGGCCCGCTGAGCCCCAGATAACGCCGGAATTGGGCGAGGACGCCCGTGCGATCAGCTGTCGACAAGCACCAGTGAGGGGAAAACCCAAAGTGAGCATCTTCGAAAAGCTCGAATCCGAAGTGCGCAGCTACAGCCGGGGATGGCCGGTCGTGTTCGACCGCGCGCAGGGCAGCCGCCTCTACGGCGAGGACGGGCGCCCGTACCTCGACTTCTTCGCCGGCGCCGGGGCGCTGAACTACGGCCACAACAACCCCGTGCTCAAGAAGGCGCTGATCGACTACATCGAGCGCGACGGCGTCACGCACGCGCTCGACATGTTCACCGTCGCCAAGCGCGACCTGCTCGAGACGCTCGACGAGAAGATCCTCAAGCCGCGCGAGCTGGACTACAAGGTCATCTTCCCCGGCCCGGGCGGCGCCAACGCCGTCGAAGCCGCGCTGAAGCTGGCCCGCAAGGTGACCGGCCGCGAGTCGGTCATCAACTTCACCAACGCCTTCCACGGCATGACGATCGGCGCGCTGTCGGTCACCGGCAACTCGATGAAGCGCCACGGCGCCGGCATCCCGCTGGTGCACGCCACGCCGATGCCCTACGACCAGTACTTCGACGGCGCCTACCCGGACTTCCTGTACTTCGAGCGGCTGCTCCAGGACTCCGGCAGCGGGCTCAACGAGCCGGCCGCGGTGATCGTGGAGACCGTGCAGGGCGAGGGCGGCATCAACGCCGCCGGCCTGGAGTGGCTGCGCGGCCTGTCCGACCTGTGCAAGCGGCACGACATCCTGCTGATCGTCGACGACGTGCAGATGGGCTGCGGCCGCACCGGCCCGTTCTTCAGCTTCGAGGACGCCGGCATCAAGCCGGACATCGTCTGCCTGTCCAAGTCGCTGTCCGGCTACGGGATCCCGATGGCGCTCACCCTGATCCGCCCGGACCTCGACGTCTGGGAGCCGGGCGAGCACAACGGCACGTTCCGCGGCATCAGCCCGGCGTTCGTCACCGCCGCCGAGGCGATGCGCACCTACTGGAGCGACGACGAGCTGGAGAAGTCGGTCCGGGCCAAGGGCGAGCGCATCGGCGCGGCGCTGCAGGGCCTGGTCGACGCCTACCCCGACGCGCAGCTGACCGCCAAGGGCCGTGGCCTGGCCCGCGGTCTGGAGTTCCAGAACGGGGAACTCGCCGGCAAGGTCTGCGCCGCCGCGTTCGAACGCGGCCTGCTCATGGAGACCTCCGGGCCGGACGGCGAGGTGGTGAAGCTGCTGCCGCCGCTGACGCTCACGGACGCCGAGGTCGGCGAGGGGCTGGAGATCATCGACGCCTCCGTCAAGGCCGTGCTCGGTAAGTAGAAGAACGAGAAGGGGAAAAGTTTTGATCGTCCGGACCCTCGACGAGATCACCGACACCGACGCCGACATCAAGACGCCGAACTGGCGCTCGAAGCGGATCATCCTGGCCAAGGAGAAGGTCGGCTTCTCGGTGCACGAGACCACGCTGTACGCGGGGACCGTCAACGACTTCTGGTACGCCAACCACATCGAGGCGGTCTTCGTCTACGAGGGCGAAGGCGAGATCACCAACAAGGCGACCGGCGAGACGTTCCAGCTCAAGCCGGGTTCCCTGTACCTCCTCAACGACCACGACAAGCACCAGGTCCGCCCGAAGACCGACATGAAGACCGTGTGCGTCTTCAACCCGCCGGTCACCGGCCGGGAGGTGCACGACGAGAACGGCGTGTACCCGCTGGTCGTCGAGGAGGACGAGGCGGACGAGAAGTCCGCCTGAGCCACCACGGAGCGAGGCCCCTACCGAAAGGCAACGCATAAAAGGAGGCGAACCGATTTGACGATCATGGAAACCGGTGTCGAGGACAGTTACCCGACCAGGGTTCCCGTCCCGGCCGAGCCCTTCGATCGTGTCGACCCGACTGTCTGGGGCAGCGAGGCCGACGGTCCGATCGATGCGGCGACACTCGCTTCGCACGACGCGAAGGGGTACCACATCGTCGAGGGCCTGCTGTCGCCCGCCGAAGTGCAGGGCTACTGGCAAGAGCTCGTCCGGCTCTCCAGCGACGAGCAGCTGAAGGCCGACGAGCGGGTCATCACCGAGAAGAAGACCGGCAGCGTCCGGTCCATCTTCGAGGTGCACAAGATCAGCGAGCTGATCGCCGAACTCGTGCGCGACCCCCGCGTCCTCGACCGGGCCCGGCAGATCCTCGGCTCCGAGGTGTACATCCACCAGAGCCGGGTGAACTACATGCCGGGCTTCAAGGGCACCGGGTTCTACTGGCACTCCGACTTCGAGACCTGGCACGCCGAGGACGGCATGCCGCGGCCTCGGGCGGTGAGCTGCTCGATCGCGCTGACCGACAACTACCCCTTCAACGGCGGCCTGATGGTCATGCCGGGTTCGCAGCGGACGTTCGTCCCGTGCGTCGGCGAAACCCCGGAGGACTACTACAAGTCGTCGCTGAAGGAGCAGGAGATCGGCGTTCCCAGCGAGAACGACATCACCAAGCTCGCCGCGGAGTACGGGATCGACCAGTTCACCGGGCCGGCCGGCTCGGCGCTGTGGTTCGACTCCAACATCATGCACGGGTCCGGCAACAACATCACGCCGTACCCGCGCTCGAACATCTTCCTGGTGTTCAACAGCGTCGAGAACGCGCTCGTCGAGCCGTACGCGGCGACGAAGCCCCGGCCGACCTTCATCGGCAGCCGGGACTTCACGCCTGTGACGCGATAGACACCGGAAGAAGTGCGGGTCGGGTGTAGCCGGTTCATCGCGCCCTGTTACAGTGCCGCCACTGCGAACGGCGGCAGCATGGGTCTTCCTTGCTCGGGGTGAATCCCGTGTGACGCCGGTAGCGATGGGCGAGGCGAACCCGGCCCCGTCACTTGTTTCACCGAGTGCGGCCCCGCACCATCAGATCGGGACTGATGGTGCGGGGCCGTACTCGTTTCCTCCGGCGCGGTGCTCGGGGAGGGGCCTGTGCTCAAGGGTTTGCGCATCCAGCTGCTCGGTCCCGTCCAGCTCTTCGCCGGCGACCGGCCGGTGCCGATCGGCGGGCCGGGGGCGCGCGGGCTGCTCGCGATCCTGGCGCTGAGCCCGAACCGCGTCGTCGCGCTCGACGACCTGATCGACGCGCTGTGGCACCACGACCCGCCGCCGACGGCGCGGGCGATCGTGCACGGCAACGTCTCCCAGCTGCGCCGGGCACTGCGGTCGGTCGACGCGCCGGAGGCCCGGATCGACACCGCCGCGCCCGGCTACCGGCTGACCGTCGACCCGCTGCTGGTCGACGTGCACCGCGCCCGCGCGCTGTTCGAGCGCGCCGAGGCGGCGCCGCTCGGCGAACGTGCCGCGTTGCTGGCCGAGGCGTGGGCCCTGTGGCAGGGGCCGGAGCTGGGCGGGGTGCCGGTGCGCGCGCCCGAGCTGGCGGAGCTGCGGATCGCGGTGCACGGCGCCCGGGTCGACGCCGACCTGGCGCTGGGCCGGCACGAGGAGCTGATCACCGAGCTGACCACGATCGTCCGGGACGATCCGCGGCGCGAGCGGACCGTGGGCCAGCTGATGCGCGCGCTGTACTACTCGGGTCGCCGGGCCGACGCGCTCGAGGTCTACCGGGAGGCGGCGCGGGTGGCGTCGGAGAAGCTCGGCCTCGACCCCGGGCCGGACCTGCGCGCGCTGCACTCGCACGTGTTGCACGACGACCTGGCGCCGGTGGTGTCGGCGATCGACGTGACCCGGGTGGTGCCGCGCCAGCTGCCGCCCGCGGTGCCGATGCTGGCCGGGCGGGCCGCGGACCTGGCGTGGCTGGACGGTGCCGGCGCGGTCGGGGTGATCACCGGGCCGCCCGGGATCGGCAAGAGCGCGCTCGCGGTGTCGTGGGCGCACCGGGCGGCTTCGCGGTTTCCGGACGGGGTCCTGTTCGCCGCGCTGCGCGGGTTCGACGCGCCGGTGCCGGTGGCGGAGGTGCTGGCGCGGTTCCTGCTCGGGCTCGGGGTGCCGGCGGCCGAGGTGCCGGAGCCGGAGGGGGAGCGGCTGGCGCTGTACCGGTCGCTGGCCGGCGGGCGGCGGATGCTGGTGGTACTCGACGACGCGCGGTCGGCCGAACAGGTGCGGCCGTTGCTGCCGCCGGGGCCGGGCTCGGTCGCGGTGGTGACCTCGCGGGCGCGGCTGGACGGGCTGACCGTGTCGCACGGGGCGCGGGTCCGGGCGCTGGAGCCGTTGGCGCGGCGGGACTCGGTGCGGCTGATCGCGGATGTCGCCGGTGGGGCGTTCGCGGAGTACCACTCGCGGGTGGCGGGGTTGTGCGGGGACCTGCCGCTCGCGTTGCGGATCGCGGGGGCGCGGCTGGCGGCCGGCCCGGCGTGGACGGTGCCGGAGTTCGTGGCCGAGCTGGCGAGCGAGCGGACGCGGCTGGCGGCGCTGGACGTGGACGACGCCGGGGTGCGAGCGACGCTGGACGTGTCGGTGCGGGGGTTGCCGGACGAGGTCGCGGCGATGTTCCGGGCGCTGGGGGCGTTTCCCGGGCCGACGGTCGGACCGTTCGTGGCGGCGGCGTTGTGCGGGGTGCCGGTCGCGGAGGCGCGGCGGCGGTTGCGGGTGCTGGCGGCGCACCACCTGCTGACCGAGAGCGGGCCGGAGGTGTTCACGCGGCACGACCTGGTGCGGTTGTACGCGCACGAACTGGCGGATTCGTCGGGGCTGTCGCGGGCGGTGCGGTACTACCAGGCGGCGGCCGACGCGGCGCGGCGGCGGTTGTTGCGGGTCGTGGACCCGCTGGACTTTTCTGCTGTTGCGGTGCCGGTGCCTTCGCTGGAGGGCTTCGACGACGCGCTGGCGTGGTTCGTGGCTGAGTGGCCGAACCTCTTGGCCGTGCTGGAGGCCGCGGCGGCGGCCGGGCTGGACGAGGACGTCTGGCGGCTGGCGCGGGTGGCGCACACGTACCGGGTGGTGCGCCCGCTGTGGGGCGAGTGGCAGCGGCTGGTGGCGCTGGGGATGGCGGCGGCTCGGGCGTGCGGCGGTGCCGAGGCGCGGTTCTGGATGCTGATCTCGCGTTGTGCGATGTCGCTGACGTTCGACCTGGGTGCGGCGTCGCTGGTGGACGCGGCCGAGGCGTTGTCGATCGCGGCGGACGAGCGGAGCCACACCTGCGCGATGATCCACCTGGGGTGCGCGCTGAACAGCGTGGGCCGGCACGACGAGGCGGTGGAGTGCCTGACGAAGGCGGTGGCGGCCGCGGGTTCGGACGAGCTGCGGGGGCAGGCGCTGGCGAACTGCGCGGAGGCGGAGAAGGCGCGGGGCAGGTATGCCGAGGCGATCGCGCACCAGCTGTCGTCGCTGGAGATCGACCGCCGTCTCGGGGACGACAGTTATGTGGTGGTGTCGCTGAACAACCTGGCGGAGTCGTATTTCGGGCTCGGTGATGCCGGGATGGCGGCGTCGTACGCGGCCGAGGCGGTGGACCTGGCGGCCCGGCGGGGATTCCTGTTGCAGGAGGCCGTCGGACGGCTGACGCTCGGCCGGGTGTGCCGCCGCCGAGGCGATCTCGAGGAGGCGCGGTTGCAGGTCGGGCTGGCGGCGGAGCTGTACCAGCGGGTGGGCCCCGGGCTGCCTGCCGAGGTGGCCCGGGAGCTGGAGGAGCTGGGCCTGCCCGCCGAGGCGCCCAGCACGGATGCCGCTGGTGAGGCCTGAGGTTGCTCCCCCGATCGGCCAATCGAACTGACGCTTTCGAGTAGAAGAAACCCCGCACTTAGCGAATCCTTAGCGATGGATCTTGCCGAGGGCGTATGGTGCCGCTTGGCTGTCTGGCGCAGTGGGGGAGCGCCAGACGGCCGTCTCGCTTCCGCTGGACGGCCCTGTCGTTGACCCGCGCGCGGACGAATGGTCCATTCACCCGGCGGCGATCACCAGAACCAGCGACGGGTACCAGCCACCGGGCTCCCGGGCCCCCGAGCACAGCTACCTGGCTTTCCGGGCGCCAGCCACCCGGTCCCGCTGGCGCCAGCCGGGAGCCCCGGGGGCGCTAGCCGACAGCCCCCGCTGGCACCTGCCACCCAACCACCGGGCCGCCGGCCCCTACGGGCACCGAGCGCCAGGACTGCCCCCTGGGAGTCACTGGTCGAACAGGTTCACTTCCGGCGTGATCTCCAGCAGCTCGTGCACCGGGCGGCCGCGGCGGCCGTCGATCGTTGTTGTGCGCACCACGCGTAGCCGGGCGGTCACCGGGCGGTCCAGGTTCTCCTTGATCTGGTCCAGCAGGTCCGGCGCCACCGCTCCCTGGATCGTCCCCCCGGACTCGCGCTCCAGGTAGAAGATCCGGCGGCGCGTGCGGACCCCGTCCAGGCGGCCGGACACCGTCTCGTAGCCGACCTCTTCGCGCGACTCCCGCAGGCTGTTGTGCAGCACCTTCGCCTGGTCGGTCGTCATGCTGCGCGTCACGTCCTCGCCGGCCGTCGGGGTCAGCTGCAGCCCGATGCCGGTGTTCTTCACGACCGCGCTGACGATGTCGCTCACCGCGTTGCGCACCGTGTCCCGCTGGAGCAGCACCGCGTCCAGGGCGCCGTCGTCGGAACCGTTCGCCGGCAGGAAATCGCACAGTTCCTTCACCGCGCGCTCGGACAGCGTCTCGATCCCGTCGTGGATCAACGCGTCGTCCGGCGCCGGCTCGGGGAAGCCGAAGAAGATCGTGTTGCCCGCCTGCCCGCGCTGGATCAGCGGCGCCTTGTCCCGGTCGGCCTGCTGGACGTAGGTGATCTCACCCTGCGGGTTGCGGATGATGTGCCCGACCTTCGCCGTCGCGTCCTGCAGCGCCCGGCTGATGTCGGAGAACGTGTACGCGTCCAGGTTCGTCGGCCCCAGCATCGACACCCGCAGCAACGGCGACCGCGCCGTGCGCTCGAACTTCGCGTGCGCGGCCATCGCCGATGCGCGCGCCAGGTCGTCGAGCCACGTGCCGCCCGGGATCTCGTCGGCGATCCGGCGGAAGTCCATCATCACCACACCACCTCGGGGAACCCGCGGCGCCCCTCGTAGGACCAGGTGTTCGCCCACGTTTCCTCGTCACCGGGGAAGCACAGGAACCCGTCCAGCAAACCGCCGACGGGTTGTACCTGATCGAGGTACATCGCGGGCTGCCCGACGATGACCCCGCGCAGGGTCAGCAACCCGTACAGCGAATCCCGCACCCGGCCCGTCATGCGCTTGAGACCGCCCCAGTCGTCCGGGAGCAGCACGACGTCGAGCCCGCTGGGCACGTCCGGGGTGCGCGTGATGAACTGCCCGCCGATCCACGCGCGCCCGCTCGGGATGATGCGGGCGACCGCGCCGAGATAGCTGTTGAGGGCGCTGAACAGGATCTCGCGGGCGTTCTGGTGCGGCGCGTCGAAGACGAGACGTTCGTAGATGTCGGCCACGTCCGCCGGAAGCCGCCCAGGCGGCAAAACCCCCTCCGGGGTCCAATGGGGCAGCGGCATGCCCAGAAACTATCAGCGACGCGCGGCGTCTCCATTGAGGGTGGTGGTGGCTGACGGGTGGGCTCTCGGTGGGGCGCCGCGTTTCCGTTGAGGGTGGTGGTTGGGCCGTCAGCGAGGCGCCGGGTCTCTGGTGAGGGTGGTGATGGGTCACGGGTGGGCGCCCGGGGCGGCGTCGCGGCGATGGCCGATGGGCGGGCACTCGGCGAGGCGTGGCTGGGCGGCGCGTGGATTGTTGAGCGCGCGGTGTCCGTCTGGAGGCGACGGGTGGGTGCGCGCCGAGACGAGGTCGGGTTTCTCGATCGCGCGTGGGCACCGCCATTCACCCGCGCACGGCGAAACGGCGGGGCGAACGAATCGCCCCGCCGAGGGAGCCGGCTTGCCTCAACTCGCCGGGGCGCGGTCCTCCGATACGGGGGGCCGCGCCACGAACGGGGTCAGCTGCGGGCGCTTCGGGGACAACCCGTCGCCCATCGACTCGCCGCGTAGCTGGCGCCGGATCCACGGCAGCAGGTGCGTCTTCGTCCACGCCAGGTCCGATCGCCGCATCGCGATCCAGTCCGCGCGCGTCTCCGTGAGCGGCCACGGCTCGCGCCAGTCCTCGGCCGTCGGCACGCCCAGCACCTCCGCCGCGCGCAACGCGATCCGCCGGTGACCCTCGGCCGTGAAGTGCAACCTGTCGTCGCTCCAGGCGCGCGGGTCGTGCAGCGGGTCCATCGCCCACAGGTCGACGATCTTGGCGCCGTGCCGGAGCGCGCTCGTCCACAGGTGCGCGTTGTAGATGCCGATCTTGCCGCGCAGCACGCTCATCACCGGCAGGTGCTTGGTGTCCGGCCCGTTGAACACGAGCACGTCGATCCCCGCCGCGCGCAGCTTGCCGATCACCTCGTCCAGCTGGGCCGCGATCTCGTCCACGTCCGAACCGGGCACGATCACGTCGTTGCCCCCGGCGCACAACGTCACGAGATCGGGTTTGAGATCGAGAGCGAGGGGAACCTGCTCTTCGATGATTTCGGCGAGCATCTTCCCCCGCAACGCCAGGTTGGCGTATTGGAAGCCGGGTTGTCCTTCGGCCAGGATCTCGGCGAGCCGGTCGGCCCAGCCTCGGAAGGTCCCGTCCGGGTTGAAGTCGTTGAGACCTTCGGTGAAGCTGTCACCCAGTGCGACATAGCTGTCGTACGCACGCACGCTGCCGTCCCCTTTCGCCAGCACCTGTTGATCGCCCCTAGAACAACTCAGCAGGATGCACCTGTAGTCCCGACCTACGCCACCGTCGGTTCAGAGCAAGGTCACAGTCTCTTACGTTGTCGGCCTCCTGAGCTTCCTTATTACCGCTCTTCGCCGGATGGTGTGGCGAAGATCTCGATGGTAGCTGCCCCCACCGACAGTTTTGGGGCACGCTGTAAGGGTGACCGAACAAGCCACGCCGCAGCGGGAGTCCCTGGGCAGCATCCTCGGTGGGCGCAAGGGCGCGATCGACGCGAGCCTGCCGCCGCTGGCGTTCGTGGTCGGCTGGCTGGTCGCGGGGAACTCGATCGCCTGGGGCGCGGCCGCGGCGATCGCCACCGCTGTCGTGGTGGGCGTGCTCCGTCTGACCCGCGGCGACAAGGCGCGCGCCGTCGTGGTCAGCCTCGCGGCGGTGATCGTGGCCGAGCTGATCGCGCTGCACACCGGTCGCGCCCAGGACTTCTTCCTCATCCAGGTGCTGTCCAACGTCGCCAGCGCGTTGCTGTGGGTGACCAGCGTCGTCGTCCGGTGGCCCCTGCTGGGTGTCGTGGTCGGGCTGCTGCTCGGCCAGAAGACCCGCTGGCGCACGGACCCCGACCTGATGCGCGCCTACTCGCGGGCGAGCCTGGTGTGGTCGCTGCAGTACGTGCTGCGCGTGGTCGTCTACCTGCCGCTGTGGTGGGCGGGCGAGCTGGACGAGCTGGGCGTCGCGCGCACGGTCCTGACCTGGCCGTTGCAGGCGCTGACGATCGCGGTGAGCGGCTGGGTGCTGTACCGGACGCTGCCGAAGGAGCACCCGGGGCTGCGGGTCGTGCGGGGACCGGGGCGCGAGTAAGAGCCCCCGGCGAGGGGGAGGTCCGGGGGCCGTCCACACCGTACGCCCGGTGGCGCACCTGGGCATTCGTGCTGCGCGCACGAAAAATGTCCGGTTCTTTGGTCCGGTCAGGCCGGGCGGTGTGCCGCGGCCTCCCCGAACGCCTCCACCGCGGCCAGCCAGGCCGCCCCGAACACGCCGTCCGAGCTGGTCCGGACCTCGAGCCCGGCCAGCTTCGCCCGCACCCGCTCGCCCACCCGGCTGCCCTCGCCGAGCACGCTGCCGACCAGCACGACCGGCGTGTCCTCGCCCGGCTCGCGGGTCGCCAGCGCGGTCGCGACCAGCAGGTCCGCCGCGCGCTCGACGATGTCCGCGGCGGCCGGGTCGTCCACCGCGACCAGCGGCGCGAACCGGGCGAGGCGGACCGGCGGCTCGGCGTTGGCGACCGTGATCAGCCGCCGCCACGCGTACCTCCGGTCGGTCGCGTCGATCCCGGCCTCGGCGAGCACCGCGGTGGCCAGCGGGCCGAGGTCGCCGTCCCGGCCCAGCGCGGCCAGCGTGCCGCGCACGGCCTCCCGCCCCAGCCAGAACCCGGAGCCCTCGTCGCCGAGCAGCCAGCCGTAGCCACCCTCGGTCGCGACCATGCGGCGCTTGCGGATCCGGCCCGCGATCGAGCCGGTGCCGGCGATCAGCACCGTGCCGTCGGGCGCGTCGGTGGC
Source organism: Amycolatopsis ruanii (assembly GCF_003385175.1). Lineage (NCBI taxonomy): Bacteria > Bacillati > Actinomycetota > Actinomycetes > Pseudonocardiales > Pseudonocardiaceae > Amycolatopsis > Amycolatopsis ruanii. The sequence goes on along the minus strand of NZ_PQHY01000021.1, from coordinate 26,966 downwards.
GGAGGCGAACGCGACCTCGGCGTCGGTCAGGACCACCACCCGGTCCAGGCCCAGGTCCCGCCAGGTGGCGTCGAACAGGGCCGCGACCGCCGGGTCGGTCAGCTTCGAGGTGCCGGCCATGCCGATGACGCAAGCGCTTGCCCGGCCCGGGACCTCGGCCGCCGCGCGGATGGCCGCCGCGAGGTTGGCGACCGCCTCCGCCGGCGGGTGCGAGTTCGGGTTCGCGCCGCCCGCGCGCCCGGTGCCGAGCACCGTGCCGTCCGCGGCGACGGCCAGCGCGCGCGTGGACGTGCCACCCGCGTCGACGCCGAGGACGAACCTCATCGCGTCCGGGTCACCTTGTTCAGCCCGCGCGGGCGGTCCGGGTCGAAGCCGCGGGCCAGGGCCAGCCCGAGCGCGATCCGCTGCACCGGCAGCACCTCCAGCACTGGCGCGAGTTCCTCGGCCACGGACGGTACGGGGATGCGCACCGCGGCCGGCACCGCGTCGGCGGACGACCCGAGCGCCAGCACGTCGGCGCCCCGCTCGGCGACCGCGGCCAGCACGTCGCGCAGTGCCGCGCCGCCCCGCCCGGCGCCGGTGATGGCGAGGACCGCGGTCTCCTCGTCGACGGCGGCGACCGGCCCGTGCAGCAGGTCCGCGCCGCTGTACGCGCGGGCGGCGAGGTAGCTGGTCTCGGCGAGCTTGAGCGCCGACTCCAGCGCGGTGGCGTAGGAGTAGCCGCGGCCGGTGGTGATGATCCGGTCGACGAAGCGGTAGCGGTCCACGGCGCGGTGCACGTCGGCCTCCAGCGCCTGCCGGGCCAGCGGCTCGATCTCCGCGGCGGCCGAGCCGTCGCCACCCCGGACGGCGTCGATGAGCAGGTACAACGCGAGCAGCGTGGCCGAGTACGTCTTGGTCGCGGCCACCGCCGTCTCGGTGCCGGCCCCGATGTCGACGGCCAGCTCGGCGGCCCCGCCCAGCGGCGAGGCGGGCGTGTTGGTGACCGCGACGGTCAGCGCGCCCTGCTTGCGCGCGGTCTGGGTGAACTCGAGCAGGTCGGGCGAGCCGCCGCTCTGGCTGACCGACACCAGCAGCACGTCCCGCAGGTCGGGACGCGCGCCGTAGAGGGTCACCGTGGAGGGTGAGACGAGCCCGGCTGGCAGCCCGAGCAGGACCTCGATGAGGTATTTCGCGTACAGCGCCGCGTGGTCGCTGGAGCCGCGCGCGGCCAGCAGGGCGAACCGCGGCGGCCGCCGGGAGATGGCGGCCGCGACGTCGGCGATGTCCCCGCGGCGGGCCACCAGCCCACCCAGAACGGCGGGCTGTTCGGCGATTTCCGCGGCCATGTGCTGTCCGGGGTTGCTCATCCCTGATCCCTTCGGAGGTCTAGACCAATGCTACCCCGGGCGAGGTTCCATCCGGAAAGGGTAGTTTCATCCTGCGCCACGGGCGCGGTTCGAGGAGGAGTCGGTCATGTTGGAGTCAGCCACGCGCGGTCAGCGCGAACCGAAGTACTGGGCGTTGAAGCAGCATCTGCTCGACCTGCTGGAGACGATGCCGCCGGGTTCGCCGATTCCCACCGAACGCTCGCTGGCCACCGAGTTCGCGGTCTCCCGCACCACGGTGCGGCAGGCGCTGGCGGACCTGACCGCCGAGGGCAGGCTGCACCGGGTGCAGGGCAAGGGCACGTTCGCCGCCGAGCCGAAGCTGGCGCAGCGGCTGCAGCTGTCGTCGTACACCGAGGACATGCGGGCGAAGGGGCGCGAGCCGTCGTCGAAGCTGCTGGAGGTCGAGGAGCTGACGGCCGAGCCCGAGCTGGCGAAGCTGCTCGGCATCCGCAACGGCGCGAAGGTGCTGCGGATGCGCCGGCTCCGGCTGGCCGACGGCGAGCCGATGGCGCTGGAGACCACGCACCTGCCGCTCGGGCGGTTCCGTGGCCTGCGCAAACACGTGTCGGCCGGCGGTTCCCTGTACGCGGTGTTGCGGGAGCAGTACGGGGTGGAGATGGACAGCGCGGAGGAGACGATCGAGACCGCGCTGGCCGGGCCACAGGAGGCGGACCTGCTGGGCGCCGACGTCGGCACCCCGATGCTGCTGCTGTCGCGGCATTCGTTCGCCGCGGACGGCAAACCGGTCGAATTCGTGCGGTCGATCTACCGCGGTGACCGGTACAAGTTCGTGACCACGCTGCGGCGTCCGTAACTCCCGCAACATCCCTTGCCGTGTCAAGGGATCGTTAAGCCCGTCGTGTCCACTGTGGACGATGGAGGTGTCCTGCGTCACCTTCCGGCAACGCTGGGAGCATCTCAATCGACAAACACGTTGGACACGATGGGGTTAACACGAGAGGGAGAGCGAACACACCGCGATCATGACCGAGGAGAAGGAAGCAAGCGGCGAGAAGAAGACCGGGCTGTCTCCGGCGCAGGTGGTGGCGTCGGCGCTGGCCGCGGTGACGGCTGCCTTCCTGGGCTCCACCCTGGGCGTGGCGGGGACGGTCATCGGCGCCGGTGTCGCGAGCATCGTGACGACCGTGGGCGGCGAGGTCTACCTGCGGTCGCTGCGGCGTACGCGGCAGGCGGCGCGCAAGACCGCCGAGCTGCTGGCCGTGGCCGAGACCCGGCAGCAGACCAAGGTGGTCCCACCCGCCGTCGCACCGCGTTCGACGCACCCGTTGATCAGGCACCAGCAGCAGAACGGGACGACGGTCGCCAGACCGGCGGCCCAGCTCACCGACGTGCAGCGGACCCGGGTCATCCACCCGATCACGCCGCCGCTGTCGGGCACGACGCGCCGGATGCCGATCGCCGGGCAGGGTGGTTCCCGGGGTGGCGAGAAGACGGTGTTCATCCCGAAGCCGGTGGACCCGCCCGCGGCCGAAGAGGCGCCGCCGGCCGGGAAGAAGCCCTGGTGGAAGAGCCGGTGGACGCTCGCGGCGGCCACCAGCGTGGTCGCGTTCGTGGTCGGGATGCTGGCGATCACCAGCTTCGAGGCGGCGACCGGCAGCACGGTGTCCGGCGGGAACGGCACGACGCTGGGCCGGGTGGTCGGCGGCAGCGGCCCCGCCGAGAAGACGACCCCGCAGGTCTCGACGGTGACGGAGAGCTCCTCCGCGGACGAGCAGGCGCCGGCGAGCACCCGCAGCAGCGCGCCCACGACGTCCTCCAGCGCCGAAGAGACGCAATCGCCGGTGACGACCACGCCGAGCACCAGCGTGCAGGAGACCCCGTCGCAGGCGTCCGAGACCGCCACGACGGCGCCGAGCAGCCCGTAAGAGCCGAGACGGAGAAGGGCCCTTCGCGAGTTTTCGCGAAGGGCCCTTTTTCATCCCTCGTGGGCCACGGCCTCGGCGGGGGACGATCACCGGCGTCGCCAACCAGATCTCCGGCTTCGTCGCCCGGCTGGTCTACCTGACCGCGTTCTGCTGCGTCCGGCTGCGGGTGAGCGCCCAGATCAGCAGGACCGCGCCGGCCGTGCCGACCACGTAGTCGGACCAGCCTGGCAGTCCGGCCGCCCGGAGCAGCCCGGCGACGCCGAACGTGGTCTGCCACAGGGCGGCCGTGACGGCGGAGCCGAAGCCCTGGACGAACAGGAGTGTGCCGACTATCCAGCGCGCCCCCTGGGCCGTGCCGGTCTTCATGGTGCCTCCGATGGTTTCCGATGCGAGTGCATCGAAACGGTAGCACGATCCGATGCACTCGCATCGGTAAAGTGGGTGGCGTGCCCAGGAAGATCGACCACGAGGACCGGCGGCGGCGGATCGCGGACGCCGTCTGCGCGCTGATCGGCAGGCGCGGGCTGGAGGGGGTGAGCCTGCGCGAGGTGGCCGGCGAGGCGGGTGTGTCGATGGGCGCGGTGCAACGGTGTTTCAGCACCAAGGAGGACATGCTGGTCTTCGCGCAGGAGCACGTGAACCGGCGGATCACCGAGCGGGCGCAGGCCCGGATCGCGGGCTCCACATCGCCGATCAGGATGCTCGCGGAGACGCTGACGGCCATGCTCGCGGCCGACGACCTGGTGGAGGCGCGCGTGTGGATGGCGTTCACCGCGCAGTCGGCGGTGGACCCGGCGCTGGCGGAGGTGCAGCGCGGCCACTACGCCGGGCTGGCCGAACTGCTCGCCGTGTTGTTGCGCGCCGCGCAGGACGCGGGGCAGGTGCGGGCCGGCCTCGACGTGGCGGCGGAGGTGGAGACGCTCATCACCCTCGCGGACGGCCTCACGGTGCAGATCCTGCTCGGCCGCCGCACGGTGGCCTCGGCACGGGAGCAACTGCACACCCGCCTCGACGGGCTGCGGACGGCTTGAGCGCTGCGGGGGCTCGGCGCGCTGGTGGCCGCTGTTTGAGTGCAGACGCGGGAGGCCCCTGACGGCGCGCGCGTCGAGGTCAGTCCGGCGGTGCCCGCCGTACGCGGGCTGCGGCGCGACGTGCACGCCGCGCCAACCCGGGCAGCGGCTCAGCGGTGGCGTGGGTCCGTCCGGCTCAGTCCAGCTGTGCCCGCAGTGCGCGGGCTGCCGCCGCCGGGTCGTCGGCTTCGGTGATCGCACGCACGACCACGATGCGTGACGAGCCCGCCGCGAGCACCTCCGGCAGCCGCTCCGCGTCGATACCGCCGATGGCGAACCACGGCCGCGGGGTGCCGAGCGCGGCGGCGTCACGCACCAGCTCCAGGCCGGGCGCCGGGCGGCCCGGCTTCGTCGGCGTCGGCCAGCAGGGGCCGGTGCAGAAGTAGTCCACACCTTCTTCCACAGCCGCCGCCTGGGCCTGTGGAAGGTCGTGCGTCGAGCGGCCGACCACCGGCTCCTCGCCGATCACGCGCCGCGCCAGGGGGACCGGCAGGTCGTCCTGGCCCAGGTGCAGCACGTCCGCATCGACAGCCGCCGCGATGTCCGCCCGGTCGTTCACCGCCAGCAGCGCCCCGTGCCGCGCGCACGCCTCGGCCAGGATCTCCAGCGCGGCCAGCTCCTGACGGGCCTCCAGCGGCGCCCCGTCCCGCTTGTCCCGCAGCTGGATGATGTCCACCCCGCCGGCCAGCGCGGCATCGGCGAACTCCGCCAGATCCGGCCGGTCTCCCGTGCACAGGTAGAGCCGCGCCGCGTCGAGGCGCTTCCTGATCTCGTCACCACTGAGCCCTGGCATGGCCCGAACCCTATCTCGCACGTTAGGGTGGGGGTGTCCGCACGGGAGCCCGAGCCACGGGCTGAGAGGGAGCTGTCAGCGCTCCGACCGTGGAACCTGATCCGGATCATGCCGGCGCAGGGAGCGTGATTCCTCATGAGCAACCAGCACGTGGCCGTCGTCGGCGGCGGGGTCATCGGCCTGTCCGTGGCCTGGCGCGCCGCCGCGGCCGGGCACCGCGTCACCGTCGTCGACCCCACGCCGGGCCGCGGCGCGTCCTGGGTCGCCGGCGGCATGCTGGCCCCGGTCACCGAGGCCTGGCCCGGCGAAGAAGAGTCCCTCGCACTCGGCGAGGAGTCCCTGAAGCGCTGGCCGGCGTTCGCGCAAGCGCTTGCGCACGACGGTGGCGACCCGGGGCTGTCCACCGCGGGCACCCTCGTCGTGGCGCTGGACCGCGCCGACGCCGACCAGCTGGACATCGTCGCCGGCTACCTGCGGTCGGTCGGCCGCGACGTCGAGCAGGTCACCGGCCGACGGCTGCGCTCGCTCGAACCGGGCCTGGGCGCCGTCCGCGGCGGCCTGCTCGTGCCCGGTGACCTGGCTGTCGACAACCGCAAGCTGCTCCGCGCCCTGGAAGCCGCCGCACTCCGGCGCGGCGCGGAGTTCACCGGAGACGCCGCGCAGGCCGTCGAACCCGGCCGTGTCCGCACGGCCCATTGCGAGGTCCACTGCGACGTGGTCGTGATCGCCGCGGGCGCCCACAGCGCGCGGCTCCACCCGCTGCTCGCGCGAGGTGTCCGTCCGCTCAAGGGCGAGATCCTCCGCCTGCGTGCGCGGCGCACGAGCCTGCCACCTCCCACGCGCACGGTGCGCGCGGTCGTCGAGGGGCGGCCGGTGTACCTGGTGCCGCGCGCGGACGGCGAACTCGTCCTCGGCGCGACCCAGTACGAGGCCGGTTTCGACGACACCGTGAGCGCGCGCGGCGTGCGCGAGCTGCTGGAGGGCGCCGAGCGGATCTTCCCCAGCATCGACGAGTACGAGCTGGTCGAGACCGCGGCCGGGCTGCGCGCGGCCAGCACCGACACGCTCCCGTTCATCGGTGACCTCGGCGACGGTGTCCTCGCCGCCACCGGTCACCACCGCAACGGTCTGCTCATGGCGCCGGTGACCGCCGACGCCGTCGTGGCTCGCCTGGCCGGGGAGAAACCGCCCGAGGAGGCGCTCGCGGCGGACCCGGCCCGGCTCGGAACAGGAGGGGTCTGATGGAAGTGCAGGTCAACGGGGACTGGCGGGAGGTCCCCGACGACGCGACGGTGACCGACGTGCTCAAGGCGATCGACGCGCCCGAGCGCGGGGTGGCGGTCGCGCTCAACGGCGAGGTCGTGCGGCGCGGCGAGTGGGCGGCCACGGCCGTGCCCCCGGGGGCGCGGCTGGAGATCCTGACGGCGGTGCAAGGTGGGTGAGGTCATGTTCGACGGCGACCAGCTCGTGATCGGCGAGCACAAGCTCGGCTCACGGCTGATCATCGGAACCGGTGGCGCGGCGAACCTGTCCGTGCTGGAACGGGCGCTCGTCGCGTCCGGCACCGAGCTGACGACGGTCGCGCTGCGCCGCGCGGACGCCGAGGGCGGTTCCGGTGTCCTGGACCTGGTGCGGCGCCTGGGCATCCGGCTCCTGCCGAACACCGCGGGCTGCCGCAGCGCCGCCGAGGCGGTGCTCACCGCGCGGCTGGCGCGCGAGGCGCTGGAGACCGACCTGATCAAGCTCGAGGTGCACGCCGACGACCGGACCCTGCTGCCCGACCCGGTGGAAACCCTCGACGCGGCCGAGCAGCTCGTCGCCGACGGGTTCACCGTGTTCGCCTACACCAACGACGACCCGGTGCTCGCGCTGCGCCTGGAGGAGGCCGGGTGCGCGGCGGTGATGCCGCTGGGCGCGCCGATCGGCACCGGCCTCGGCATCCGCAACCCGCACAACATCGAACTGATCGTGTCCCGCGCCGGCGTGCCGATCATCCTCGACGCGGGGATCGGCACGGCCTCCGACGCGGCGCTGGCGATGGAGCTGGGCTGCGACGCGGTGCTGCTGGCCACGGCCGTCACCCGCGCGCAGGACCCGGAGCGGATGGCGTGCGCGATGCGCTCGGCGGTGGTCGCGGGGCGGCTGGCGCGGCAGGCGGGGCGGATCCCGCAGCGGTTCTGGGCGCAGGCGTCCAGCCCGCCGCGCTGAATTGACCGCCTTCACCTCGGTTTACCGCGGCGAGCACGTATGGTTTACCGCACCCGAGCGGTCGGCGAGGCGAAGGAGCTCGAGAGTGGTTGAGTCAACCGAGGATGTCGCTGGGCGGTTGTTCCTTGCCGTCGGCCGGCTGTCCCGGTCGCTGCGGCAGGCCGGCACACCCGGTCCCGGCCACGGCTCCATTTCCGCGCTGTCGACGCTGGTCGCCTTCGGACCGATGCGGCTCGGTGACCTGGCGGCGAAGGAGGGCGTGGCGGCCGCGACGATGTCGCGGATCGTCGCCTCGCTGGTCGACGCGGGCTGGGCCAGCCGCGAGCCCGACCCGATCGACCGCCGCGCCTGGCTCGCGACGGCCACCCCGTCGGGCGAGCGCATGCTGCTCGACCTGCGGTCCACGCGGGTGCACGAGCTGCAGAAGCGGATCGACCGGCTGTCGCCGGAGCACCAGGCCGCGCTCGGCCAGGCGCTGCCGGCGCTGGAGGCACTGCTGGCCGGCGACGAAAGCTGACGGACCGGCGCCCTGGCCACGAGCGTGGAACTCGCCTGCGTGAGCGTGGGACTCGCGTGCGTGAGTGTGGGACTCGCGCGGCTGAGCGTGGGACTCGCGTGCGGGAGCGTGGGACTCGCGGGTCAGCGGTTCTCCGGCGCCAGCCGCCAGAACGCCGACACCGGGCCGACCTTCGCGCCCATGGGGTAGGAGTTCGCCACCGCGTTGCTGACGAACCACTTCCCGAACCGCGCCGCCTCCGGCACCGACATGCCGCGCGCGAGGCCGGCGGTCAGCGCCGACGCCATCGCGTCCCCGGCGCCGTGCGTGTGCGGCGTGGCGAACCGCGGCCCGGGCAGCTCGACGAACGAGCGGCCGTCGTAGAGCAGGTCCACGCATTCCGGATCAGTGGTCAGGTGACCGCTCTTGACCAGCACGTACTTCGGGCCCAGCTCCTTCAGGGCCACCGCCGCGTCGTGCATGCCGGCGCGGTCGGTCACCTCGAGCCCGGTCAGCAGGCGCACCTCGTCGAGGTTGGGCGTGATCACCGCGGCCCGCGGCAGCAGCAGATCGCGCAGCGCGGCCAGCCCGGCCGCGTCGAACAGCGGGTGCCCGTGCATCGACGCGGCCACCGGGTCGACCACGAACGGCACCTTCGTGTCCCGGCCGATCTCCGCCCGGTCACACGCCCGCGCGACCGCCTCGATGATCTCCGCCGAGGCGAGCATCCCGGTCTTCGCCGCCTGCATGCCCATGTCGGCGGCGACGGCCTCGATCTGCCCGGCCACGATCCGCGCCGGGATGTCCGACCGGTCGTGCACGCCGAGCGTGTTCTGCACGGTCACCGCCGTCACCGCGACCAGCCCGTGCACCCCGCAGGTCAGGAACGTGCGCAGGTCCGCCTGCAACCCCGCCGCACCACCGGAGTCGGATCCGGCGATGGTCAGGGCGGCAGGCGGACTCGCGTTCTGGCTCATGCCTCCAGTGTCGCAAACCCGTCGATCAAGCGAGCCGCCAGAACGGGGACACCGGCCCGACGCCCTCGCCCAGCGGGTACGCCTCGGCGACGCACCGCTCGATGAACCGCTTGCCCTCGTCCACCGCGTCCGGCACGCCCAGGCCCTTGGCGAGGAACGCGGTGATCGACGACGCCAGCGTGTCGCCGCCGCCGTGGGTGTGTTTCGTGTCGATCCGGCGCGCGGACAGCTCGATGAACTGCACGCCGTCGGAGAGCAGGTCGACGCACTCCGGGTCGTCGTAGAGGTGCCCGCCCTTGACCAGCACCCACACCGGCCCCAGCGCCAGCAGCGCCCGCGCCGCGTCGCGCTGGCTCGCCCGGTCGGTGACCTCCACGCCGGTGAGCAACCGGACCTCGTCGAGGTTCGGCGTCACCAGCGTCGCGCGGGGGAACAGCTCCGTGCGGATGGCCGCCAGGGCCTCCTCGCGCAGCAGGGAATCCCCGTGCATCGAGGCCGCGACCGGGTCGACCACGAACGGCACGTTCGTCGCGCGTCCGATGTGGACCTCGTCGAGCGTCTTGGCGACCTCGCCGATGATCTCCGCCGTGGCGAGCATGCCGGTCTTGGCCGCGTCCACGCCCATGTCGCCGGCGACCGCCTTGATCTGCGCCGACACCACGTCCGGCGGGATCTCGGTGAATCCCTGCACGCCCAGCGAGTTCTGCACCGTGACCGCGGTGACCGCGGTCATCCCGTGCACCCCGCAGGCGAAGAACGTGCGCAGGTCCGCCTGGATCCCCGCGCCACCGCCGGAATCGCTCCCGGCGATGGTCAGCGCGGTCTTCGGGGTGACGCTCATTACGGCTGGACCACCGGGAGGTAGACCTGCTTGCCGCCCTGCTGGAACTCGGCCGACTTCTCCTGCATCCCGGCCTCGATGGCATCCACAGTGGACAGCCCGTGCTCCTCGGCGTACTTGCGCACGTCCTGGGTGATCCGCATCGAGCAGAACTTCGGCCCGCACATCGAGCAGAAGTGCGCGGTCTTGGCCGGCTCCGCGGGCAGGGTCTCGTCGTGGTAGGAGCGCGCGGTGTCCGGGTCGAGCGAGAGGTTGAACTGGTCGGTCCAGCGGAACTCGAACCGGGCCTTGGACAGCTCGTCGTCCCACTCCTGGGCGTACTGGTGGCCCTTGGCGAGATCCGCGGCGTGCGCGGCGATCTTGTACGCGATCACCCCGGCCTTCACGTCGTCGCGGTTGGGCAGGCCCAGGTGCTCCTTCGGCGTGACGTAGCACAGCATCGCGGTGCCGTACCAGCCGATCTGCGCCGCCCCGATGGCCGACGTGATGTGGTCGTAGGCCGGCGCGATGTCCGTCGTGAGTGGACCGAGCGTGTAGAACGGGGCCTCGCCGCAGAGCCGTTCCTCCAGCTCCACGTTCTCCTTGATCTTGTGCATCGGCACGTGGCCGGGGCCCTCGATCATCACCTGGACGTCGTGCTCGCGCGCGATGTGCGTCAGCTCGCCGAGCGTCTCCAGCTCCGCGAACTGGGCGCGGTCGTTGGCGTCCGCGATCGAGCCCGGGCGCAGGCCGTCACCGAGGGAGAAGGTGACGTCGTAGGCGCGCAGGATCTCGCACAGCTCCGCGAAGTGCGTGTAGAGGAACGACTCCTTGTGGTGCGCCAGGCACCACGCGGCCATGATCGACCCGCCGCGCGAGACGATGCCGGTGACCCGGTTCGCGGTCAGCGGGATGTAGCGCAGCAGCACCCCGGCGTGCACGGTCATGTAGTCCACGCCCTGCTCGCACTGCTCGATCACGGTGTCCCGGTAGACCTCCCAGGACAGCTTCGCCGGATCGCCGTCGACCTTCTCCAGCGCCTGGTAGATGGGCACCGTGCCGACCGGGACGGGGGAGTTGCGCAGGATCCACTCGCGGGTCTCGTGGATGCGCTTGCCGGTGGACAGGTCCATGATCGTGTCGGCGCCCCAGCGGGTCGCCCACACCATCTTGTCGACCTCCTCCTCGACCGAGGACCACACGGCCGAGTTGCCCATGTTCGCGTTGACCTTCACCAGGAAGTTCTTCCCGATGATCATGGGTTCGCTCTCCGGGTGCCGCCGGTTCGCCGGGATCACCGCGCGGCCCGCGGCGACCTCGTCGCGCACGAACTCGGGGCTCACCCGCTCCCGGGCCGCGACGAACTCCATCTCCCGGGTGATCACGCCGGCCTTCGCGAAGCCCAGCTGGGTGTTGTGCTCGCGGCCGTCCAGCCAGCCGGAGCGGAGCGGAAAGAGTCCATTGTGGACGTCGATCGGGGCGTCCGGGTCGGTGTACGGGCCGGAGGTGTCGTAGACGTCGAAGTGGTCGCCGTTCGTCAGCTCGATGCGGCGGGCCGGGACCTTCAGCCCGTTCTCGGTGTGGTGGTAGACCTTGCGCGAGCCGGTGATCGGCCCGGTGGTCACGGTCGGTGCGACGGTCTTGCCGTTTTCCAGCGTCGTCACGCGAAAATTCACTCCCTACGCCGGCATTACCCGGTCAGGTTCGGCGGTCGGCGGCGCCGGGTCCCAACGGACACCAGCCGCCCTCTCAGCCCGCCAAGGCGCGAGCTCCCGCGTTGTTCGGTTGTCCGTCCGACCATGCCATGCGGGACCGCAGACCTCAACCCCGCGACGGCGGTTTCACACCCGCAGACCGGCGACGAGGAAGCCGACCAGGCGGCGCGCGTCGTAGGGGTGCTTCCGGCTCGCGCCCGCGCAGAGGCCGCCGATGCCGCGCATGAGTTCGTAGGCGTCCAGGCCGTCGTGGATCTCCCCGGCGGCGGCGTCGAGCAGCTGGGTGCAGACGGGGACGAGCCGGTCCAGGAAGTAGGAGTGCAGCGGGTCGTAGCAGGGATCGTCGGACTGCAGCACCGCGGCGAGGCCCTGCTTGGTGATCACGAAGTCGACGAACTGGTCGAGCCACGTCGCGAGGGCGTCGTACGGGGTGGTGCTGGAGGCGAGCAGCTCGGGGCCGGCTTCGGCGAGGGTCTCGACCTGGTGCCGGTAGACGGCGACGATCAGGTCCGCGCGCGTGGGGAAGTGGCGGTAGATGGTGGCGGTCCCGACGCCGGCCTTGGCCGCGATGTCGCGGATCGGCGCCTCCACCCCGGACGCGACGAAGACCGCGGCGGCCGCGTCGAGCAGCGCCTTCTGGTTGCGCCGCGCGTCGGCTCGCTTGGGTGCGCTGTCGTCCACCAGCCCATTGTCGCACCCGGTGATGGCTAAGCGGGACAGTGTCCCGTATCGTAAGTGGGACAGTGTCCCGTTTTGGTTGGAGGGCTGATGACGACGTATCTGCTGGTGCACGGCGCGTGGCACACCGGACAGGCCTGGGCACGGGTGGTGCCGCTGCTGGAGGCGGCCGGGCACCGGGTGCTCGCGCCGACGCTGACCGGCTACGGCGAGACGGTGCACCTGGCCGGGCCGGAGGTCGGGCTGGACACCCACGTCGGCGACGTCGTCCGGCTGATCCGCGCGGAGGGCCTCACCGACGTGGTGCTCGTGGGGCACAGCTACGCCGGGCTGGTCATCTCCTCGGCGGCCAACGAGGTGCCGGACCGGATCGCGCGGCTGGTCTACCTCGACGCGATGGTCCCCGAGCACGGCGAATCCGCGGCGGACGTCCTCCCCGTCACCCAGGGGCTGATCGACGCGGCGCTGGCGTCCGAAAGCGGCTGGCGGGTCCCGCCGATGCCCGAGCTGCCACCACCTGCGGGTCTGTTCGGCGTGACCGACCCGGCCGACGTGGCGTGGCTGCGCACGATGCTGTCCGACCAGCCGGTGCGCTGCCTGCAGCAACCGGTGCGGCTGGACAACCCGGCGGCGCGGCGGATCCCGCGCACGCACATCCACTGCACGATCAAGCCCGAGGGCTTCGAGCGGCGCCCGGTGCCCGCCGTGCAGCCCAACGGAACGCCCGCGGAGGTCTGGGAGCTGCCCACCGGCCACGACTGCATGATCACGGCGCCCGGAGAGCTCGCGGAGCTGCTGCTGAAGCTCGCCTGAGGGCCGCGGACTGGAGCGCCGGACCGCGGTTGACCACGGAAAACGCACTTCTAGGCTGCGGCACGTGAGCAACTGGGATACCCGGCTTCGCGAGTGGCAGAACCTCGACGTGCCCGAGGGCTGGCGGGCGGAGATCACTTCGGCAGGGGTGCGCTTGACGCCGCCCGTCGACAACGGGCACAGCAGAATCGCTGCGTCGGTCCATCGTGCCTTCGCGAGAGCGGTGCCGGAGGACCGGGTCATCCTGCAGACGCTCGGCATCGCCATCCGGGGCGCGAGCCGGCTCTACCTGCCCGACTTGGTGGTGGTACCCGAGCGGGAGCTGTCGCGCCCGGACAACGTGCCCGTTCCGGCGGAGGCCGCGGAACTGGTGGTGGAGATCGTCTCCCAGGGCAACGCCCGCACGGATCGCGTCGAGAAGCTGTGGGCCTACGCCCAAGCGCCGGTGCCCCTCTACCTCCTGATCGACCGCTACGCGGAGCCGAAACCGTCGGTCACCCTGTTCTCGGATCCCGTCGACGGGCACTACCGCCGCTCGGAGCAGGTCTCGTTCGGCGAGGAGATCCGCCTGCCCGCGCCGTTCGATCTCGTGCTCGCGACCGCGGCCTTTTAGCTCACCAGCTCGCTCGGTGTCGCGAACACGTCGACCATCGCGCCGTTCCGCAGCACCGTGATGGCCAGCCGCGTGCCGATCACCTCGGCGAACAGCTGCCGCTGGATGTCCTGCGCGTCCGTGATCCGCGACCGCCCCACCGTCAGCACCAGATCGCCCGGCCGCAGCCCCGCCCGCTCGGCCGGTCCGCCGCGCACCACCTCGGCGATCCGCAGCCCGGCGCGCTGCCCGGTGTGCTCGGCGACCTCGTCCGGCAGCGGCGCCGGCACCCCGACCAGCCCGAGGTACGCCCGCCGCACCCGGCCCTCCACCAGCAGCGTGTCGATGATCCGCCGGGTGGTCTCGTTGACCGGCACGGCCAGCCCCAGCCCGAACCCGGCGACCGCCGTGTTGACCCCCACCACCCGGCCCGCCGAATCGGCCAGCGCACCGCCCGAGTTGCCCGGGTTCAGGGCCGCGTCGGTCTGGATCACGTTCTCGATCACCCGCCCGGCGCTGCGCGTGCGCACCGGCAGCGACCGGCCCAGCGCGCTGACCACCCCGGCGGTCACCGACCCGGCCAGCCCGAGCGGGCTGCCGATCGCCACCACCAGCTGCCCGACGACCAGCTTGTCCGCGTCCCCGAGCCGGGCCGCGGGTGGCGCCTCCGACGCGCGCAGCACGGCCAGGTCCGACAGCGGATCCGCGCCGACCACCGTGAACCGCGCCTCGGTGCCGTCGGCGTACGTCGCCGTGCCGTGCGAGCCGTCGCCGACCACGTGCGCGTTGGTCACCAGGTGGCCGTCGTCGGCGAACACGACCGCTGAACCGCTGCCCCGGGACAGCCGCACGCTCGCCACGTGCGGGGTCACCTCGGCGGCCACCGTGCTCACCGCGCGTGAGTAGGCGTCCAGGGCATCGGTGTCATCCACCACGACCACCACCCCTGCGATTACACGGTTACGCCCACCCGTCAGCCCGGCCACCACCCCTGATGGAAGCCGCTGCGCGGCTGCTGCGCTTTTCCAGTGTGCGCTCGCGGGCACGTGGAAAAGCGCCCCGTTCACCGAGGGCGAAAGCTCACTCCGAGCCGGGCAGCCAGGACAGCCCGGGCACGCCCCACTTGTTGCGCTTGAGCATGCGCTTGGCGTCCCGCGCGTGGCGGCCGACCAGCCGGTCCAGGTAGAGGTAGCCGTTCAGGTGGTCGGTCTCGTGCTGCAGGCAGCGCGCGAAGTAGCCGGTGCCCTCGACCTCGATCGGGTTGCCGTCCAGGTCGAAGCCGGTGACCTTGGCCCAGCTCGCGCGCCCGGTGGGATACGACTCCCCGGGCGCGGACAGGCAACCCTCCCAGTCGTCGTCCGGGTCGGGCATGGTCTCCGGGATCTCGGAGGTCTCCAGCCGCGGGTTGACCACCAGGCCCTTGTGCCGGACGCCCTGGTCGTCGGGGCAGTCGTAGACGAAGACGCGCAGGTCGACGCCGATCTGGTTGGCCGCCAGCCCCACCCCTTCGGCGGCGTACATGGTCTCGAACATGTCGTCGGTGAGGGTGCGCAGCTCGTCGTCGAACTTCTCCACCTCGCGGGTGGGGTTGTGCAGCACCGGGTCGCCGGCGATCCGGATCGGGTGGATGGTCACAATCCGCGATCGTACCCAGCGGACGAGCCGTGACGCGCCGGGCCGTGATCCCACAACCGGACCCTCGACCCGTGGTTGAATGACGCCCGCGGGATCACAACCGTGTGGTTTGCGAGTTGAGGAGTCAGATGGACGCCGCGGAGTCGATGGCCGAGGGCGACCGGCCGTCGCCCGAGCCCACCGGCGACGAGGGCGGGCTCACGCCCCGCGAGCTCAAGGTGCTGGCGTTCGAACGCCAGTGGTGGCGCTACGCGGGCGCGAAGGAGCAGGCCGTCCGCGAGGAGTTCGGCCTCTCGCCCACCCGCTACTACCAGCTGCTCAACCAGCTCCTCGACAAAGAGGAAGCGATGGCCGCCGACCCGATGCTGGTCAAGCGGCTGCGCAAGATGCGCACCGCGCGGCAGCGCAAACGGGTCGCCCGCCGACTGGGGATCGAGGCGCGATGAACTTCCTGCAGGGCCTGTCCCGCCCGCTGCGCCTGGCCGGTGTGGTGCTGATCGGCGTCGCCCTCGTGGCGGTCGTGATCGGCGGCATCACCGCGCTGAACGGCGACGGGGACAACGGCCAGACCGCGGCGCCGAGCCCCACGGCCACCGGGGGGACGACCGCGCCGACCGAGACCACCGGCGCGAGCCCCACCGAGCCGCCGCCGTCGGTCCCGGCCTCGCCGACGTCGGAGACGCCGCCGCCCGGGCAGCCGACGGACACCGTCGCCCCGGGCGCGCCCGGTGGCACGGCGACCCAGCCGGGCGGCACCGCGGGAACCCCGGGCGCGGGTGACGGCGGCGTGCCTGCCGACCAGACCGCGGCCAAGTGGGTGCCCGTGCGCGTCTACAACAACAGCACCATCCACGGACTCGCCGCCCGCGCCGCCGACGAGCTGAAGGCCAACGGCTGGAACGTGGTCGAGGTGGGCAACTACCCGCACGGCATCATCCCGACGACCACGGCGTACTACACGCCCGGCACGGACGAAGAGACGGCGGCGCGGTCGCTGGCCGCCGCGTTCGGGATGAAGGTCGAGCCGCGGTTCAAGGGCATCCAGGACGCGAGCCCGGGTGTCATCGTGATCGTGACCAACGACTACAAGGGTTCGCAGGTCAAGGGTTCCTGACGCCGGGCGCGGAAGGGCGGCCGGCGCCTCAGGCGCGGTTCTTCGCGTAGGCCTCCAGTGCCGCGAGCTGCGCCGGGTCCAGCGACGGCCGCACCGTCTTCCGCGCGGTCTCCAGGTGCGCCGCCGTCACCTCGGCGGCCTCCAGCGACTCGCGCATCGCCGTGAGCGCCGCCTCGCGGATCAGTGCCGCGCAGTCCGCCGCCGAGTAGCCGTCCAAAGTGGCCGCGATCGCGTCCAGGTCCACATCGGACGCCAGCGGCGTGTGCCGGGCCGTGGCGCGCAGGATGTCGGCTCGCGCTTCGGCGTCCGGCGGCGGCACGTACACCAGGCGCTCCAGCCGCCCGGGCCGCAGCAGGGCCGGGTCGACCAGCTCGGGCCGGTTGGTCGCGCCGAGCACCACCACGTCGCGCATCGGCTCGACCCCGTCCAGCTCGGTCAGCAGCGCGGCCACCACCCGGTCCGACACCCCCGAATCCCCGGACTGCCCGCGGCGCGGCGCCAGCGCGTCGATCTCGTCCAGGAACACCAGCGACGGCGCAGCGTCGGCGGCCTTGCGGAACAGCTCCCGCACCGCTCGCTCGGACTCACCGACCCACTTGTCCAGCAGCTCGGCGCCCTTGACCACGAACACGTTCAGCGCGCCGGTGCCGGCCAGCGCCCGCACCAGGAACGTCTTGCCACCACCCGGCGGCCCGTACAGCAGCACCCCGCGCGGCGGCGCGATGCCCAGCCGCGAGAACGAATCCGGGTACCGCAGCGGCCACAGGACGGCCTCCGTCAGCGACTGCTTGACCTCGGTCATGTCGCCGACTTCGTCCAGCGTCAGCCCGCCGGTCGCCAGGCTGTCCGAAGTGGACATCGAGATCGGACGGACGGACTGCAGCGCGTCCAGCAGGTCCTGCTGCGAGATGTGCGGCTCCGCGGCCTCCCGCTGCCGCAGCTCGGCCAGCACCGCGGCGTCCCGGCGCAGCGCCAGCAGGTCCGCGGCCACGAAACCCGGTGTGCGGTCGGCGATCTCGCCGAAGTCCACAGTGGATTCCAGCGGCACGTCCCGCAGCAGCACGCGCAGCAGTTCGGTGCGGACCCGGGCGTCCGGCTGCGGGATCGCGAGCTCGCGGTCGAGCAGGTCGGCCGCCCGCAGCCGCGGATCGCACGCCTCGGGACGGGCCGTGGTGGCGACGACCGCGAGGTCCGGCCGGGTCAGCGCGCCGCGCAGCTCGTCCAGCACCACCGTGGCGACGGGCGGCGGCTGCGTCGCCGGGAGCAGCGTGTCGATGTCGGTGATCAGCAGCACCGCCGGACCGCCCGCGGCGGCCTGGTCGATCGCCTCGCGCAGCCGGGTGGCGATCGCGTTCGGCTCCAGCACGGCGATCGACGGCGCGGTCAGCGTGACCAGGCGGAGTTTCTCGGCCGCGGCGACCGACCGCACGAGCGTCGTCTTGCCGACGCCCTCCGCGCCGGAGAGCAGCACGCCGAGCCGGGCCGACGTGCCCAGGCGGGCGAGCAGCTCGGGGCGGCGGAAGGTCAGATCGACCCACTCGGCGAGCGTGCGGGCCTGGTCGTGCGCCCCGCACAGGTCGGCCAGCGGCGGGGCGGGCTCCTCCGGCTCGGCGATCACCTCGGGTGCCGCCTGCGGGGCGGCCGGGGCCGCGGGCGCGGTGGCGCGTGCGCCGTCCCGCCAGCTGACCACCGTGGACGGGCTGATCACGACCGGCCCGCCGGGTTCGGTCGCGGTGACGGTGAGCAGCTCGGTGGTCCAGCCGGCGCCGATCGCCCGGGACAGCTGGCCGCGCACGGTCGTCACGTCCGAGCCGGGCGCGGGCGCGAGGTCCTGCGGGAGGAGCGACACCGCGTCGCCGACCGTGAGGACCTTCCCGGTCAGCGCGAGCCGCAGCGTGTTCGGCGACACCGACGCGCTGGCCAGCCGCGACCCGGCGACGGTCACCGAGCGGGCCTGCGAGACGTCCGCCGGCGCGACGACGACCTCCGAGCCCTCGGTGACGCCGAGGTTGGACAGCGTCACGTCGTCGGCGTAGACCACGCCGGGGGTGCCGCTCGCGTTGCCGGGTGCGGCGAGCGCGGCGCTCACCCGGGCGCCGGTGAGGTGCACGGCGTCCCAGGCGCGCAGGCCGAGCGCGTCGAGGACTTCCGGGTGCAGGCGGACGATGCCGCGCCGGGTGTCGAGGGCGGACGGCGTGTGCCGGATGGTCAGCGTGATCTGGGGCGCGCTCACGCCCTCACTCTAGGGCGAGCGCGGCCGGGATGGCGGCGAACGCCCGATCGACGAGGACCGGCAGCAGGTCGCGCTCGCCGGACGGGCTCCACTCGGCCAGCGCGCAGTTCCACGCCCCGATCACGACCTCGACCAGCAGGCGCTGTTCCAGTCCGGGCGGGACGCCGAGGACGCGGATGATCTCGGTCTTGACCTCGGCGCAGTACCGCAGCGTGTGGGCGTGCAGCGCGGCGCAGCCCTCGGTCAGCCGGACCGTCGGCAGGAACTGCCGGTACCAGTAGTCGTCCATCCGGTCGATGGCGGTGAGCAACGCGTCCTTCAGGACGCCGAGCAGCGGTCCGGACGGCGGCCGCTCGGCGAGCACGCCGAGGCAGGTCTCCCACAGCTGCTTGATCGCGGTGAGCGCGACGTCCTCTTTGGACGTGAAGTTGCGGAAGAAGGTCCGCTTGGAGACCTCGACCGCGTCGACCAGCTCGTCGAGCGTGGTCGCGTCGAAGCCGCGCTCGGTGAACATGGCCACCGCGGTCTCGGCCAGCGCCTGGCGGGTGCGCAGCTTCTTGCGTTCACGCAGGGAGAGCGACTGCTCGGTCGTCGTCATCACCACCAGTCTAGTTGATGCTCCTTGATGGCAAGTGCCACTCGGTGGCACTATGGCGGCGAGATCGCTGCGAAGGAGAGAACATGCGTGCGCTGGTCGTCGACCACTCGTCGTCGTCACACCTGGAACTCGCCGAGGTGCCCGATCCGGTGCCGGCGCCGGACGAGGCCCTGGTCCGGGTCGAGGCCGTCTCGCTCAACTACGGCGAGGCGTTCATGGTGGACACCGCCCAGGTGCCCGAGGGGAGCGTGCCGGGCTGGGACGCGACGGGCGTGGTGGTGCGGGCGGCCGCCGACGGCTCCGGCCCGGCCCCCGGAACCCGCGTGATCACCCTGGGGCTGGCCGGCGCCTGGGCGGAGTTGCGAGCCGTGCCGACCGCGACGATGGGCACCGTGCCGGAGGCGGCGGACGGCGGCGCGATCAGCACCGTTCCCGTCGCCGGGCTGACCGCGCTGCACGTCCTGCGGCGGTTCGGGCAGACCCTGGGGCGCCGGATCATGATCACCGGCGCGTCCGGTGGGGTCGGCCGCTTCGCCGTCCAGCTCGCCGCGCGGGCCGGCGCCGAGGTCGTGGCGGTCAGCGCGGATCCCGCGCAGGTGAGCGTGCTCGAAGCGCTCGGCGCGCGCGAGGTGATCAAGCACCCGGCCGAGGCGAGCCGGCCCGTCCACGGCGTGCTCGACAACGTGGAGGGCGAGCAGATGGTGGCCGCGTTCAACGCACTGGGGCCCGGCGGGACGCTGGTGAGCGTCGGGCACTCCGCGGGGCAGGACGTGGTGTTCCCGGTCGGCGCGTTCGTGGCCACCGAGGGCCGCCACGACCGGTCGATCAGCACGTTCTTCCTGTTGGCCGACCCGCGGGCGGACGTGCGCGAGGACCTGACCTGGCTGGCCGCCGAGGTCGCCGCGGGCCGTCTCGACGCCGGGATCACCTGGCGTGGCGACTGGTCCCGGCACGCCGAGGCGACCGCGGCGTTGCTCGGCCGCCGCCTGCGCGGCAAGGCCGTGCTCGAGATCAGCTGACGCGCGAGCCCCACCGGTCGAGGAAGGTGATGTCCTCGACCGGTGGCCGCGCGGCCGGCCGGAAGTCCCGTTGCGTGGTGTAGGCGACCGGCAGCAACGCGACCTGCGTGAAGTCCTCCGGGATGCCGACCACCCGCGCGACCTCCTCCTCGTGGCCGAACAGGTGGTAGCCGGTGATCGTGCTGCCCAGGCCGCGGGCGCGCAGCGCGAGCTGGAAGCTCCAGATCGCCGGGTAGATCGAGCCGTAGAACCCGGTCAGCTCGCCGTTGCCGCCGGTCGGGCGCCCGGCCAGGCAGGCCAGCACCAGCGCCGGGACGCGGTGGATGTTGTCCAGCAGGAACTTCGCCGACTCCAGCGAGCGCGGCGCGACCAGGTGCCCGTACTCGCGCTGGGCGGCCTGGCCGACCTCGCGGATCGGCTCGGCGATGCGGGCCTTCAGCTCCGGGTCGCGGACCACGAGCCAGCGGATCGCGCTCAGCTGGTTGCCGGCGATCGGCGCCTGCATCGCGATCCGCAGGCACTCGGTGATCACCTCCGGCTCGACCGGCCGATCGAGGTCCAGCTTGCGCCGCACCGAGCGGGTGGTGGTCAGCAACGTGTCCGCGTCCATCTGAATCCTCCCAGAGACTTACACTGTAAGTACTTACGCTGTACGTCATGGCGCTGACGCGGGAGAAGGTGCTCGACGCCGCGTTGCGGCTGGTCGGGGAGAACGGCCTGAGCGGCCTGTCCATGCGCAAGCTCGCCGCCGAGCTGGGCGTGGAGGCGATGTCGCTCTACAACCACGTCGCGAACAAGCAGGACCTGCTGGACGGCGTCGCGGCGCGGGTGTTCGAGCAGGTCGAGCTACCGGACCCGGAGCTGCCGTGGGACGAGCGGCTGCGTGCGCTCGGGCTGGGCGCGTTCGAGACGCTCAACCGGCATCCGGCCGTCGTCCGCGCGATGACCGCCGAGCAGGCCAACCCGCTGTCCGAGGGTGCCGTCCGGCTGATGGACGCCATCCTCGGCGCGCTGCTGGACGCCGGGCTCGACGAGCACCACGCGGCCCGCGGGTACCGGTCGCTGATCGGGATGGTGTTCGGCGCGGTGCTCGTCGGCGCCGGTGGGCTGGCCGCGGAACGGGAGGAGCCCGCCGTCGAGTGGTTCCGCCGGACCGTCACCCCGCAGCGGCACCCGAACCTGCACCGGGCGATGCCCGCGCTCGCCGGGATCGACTGCCTGCAGGACTTCCGCTACCAGCTCGACCTGTTCATCAAGGGCCTGCGTTAGCGGTTGCGCTGGCGCAGGCCGATGCGACGCCAGCTGCGGCGGCGCGCGCGGTCCTGGCTCTCCGCCGGGTAGGTGCGCACCCCGCGCACCACGTGGTCCTGCGTCCGGCGCACGGACAGCCGCTGGTTGCCTGCCACCCGGATCCGTGGCCGCCGCAGGCGCAGGCGGCTCGTGCTGCGCCGGATCGCCCGCCGCTCGGTCAGCGGCACGCCCCACGCCTCGGGGTGGCTGGCCAGCCACTGGTAGCGCCGGATCGCATACGGGATGTGCGCCAGGTACAGCAGCAGCGCGACGGCCAGCGCGATCAGCGGGTACTGGATGATCGCCGCCGCCGCGAGGCCGACGCCGACCAGCAGCGGCGCGGCCGCCTTCGCCGGGACCTTGACCGACTTCAGCGACAGC
This sequence comes from Amycolatopsis ruanii, assembly GCF_003385175.1. Lineage (NCBI taxonomy): Bacteria > Bacillati > Actinomycetota > Actinomycetes > Pseudonocardiales > Pseudonocardiaceae > Amycolatopsis > Amycolatopsis ruanii. The sequence continues at coordinate 5,278 of NZ_PQHY01000021.1, read as the reverse complement.
GTCGGCAGCCGGCTGATCAGCAGCAGCGCGATCGCCACCGTCCACACGTAGACGACCGGCGCCGACGACCACCAGCCGTCGCCGAACTCCAGCGTCAGGATCACCGGCATCAACGCGCACAGGCCACCCGCGGGCGCGGGCACGCCGACGAAGAACTCCTTCGCGTACGGCGGTTTCTCCACGTCCAGCAGCGTGTTGAACCGGGCCAGCCGCAGCACGATGCACACGGCGAAGGTCAGCGACACGATCCAGCCGATGCCGGACGTGTCGCCGAACCAGATGTAGAGCACGAGGGCCGGGGAGACACCGAAGGAGATCGCGTCGGACAGCGAGTCCAGCTCCGCGCCCATCTTCGACGTCGCGTCGAGCAGGCGGGCGATCCGGCCGTCCAGGCTGTCCAGGACGGCCGCGACGCCGATCGCGCCGATCGCCAGCACGAACTGCCGGTTGAGCGCGAACTGCGCGGCGGACAGGCCCGCGCACAGCGCGAGGACCGTGATCGCGTTCGGCAGCAGCCGCACCGACGGTGTCATCACCCGGACCATGATCAGGCTCCTCGCTCCGGCAGCGCGGCCAGGGGCGTCTCGCCGCCGATCGTCCGCTGGCCCTTGCGCACCAGCACCTCGCTGCCCGGCGGCAGGTAGATGTCCACCCGCGAGCCGAACCGGATCAGCCCGTAGGTGTCACCGGCCCGGACCTTCTCCCCGTCGGCGACCTGGCACAGGATCCGGCGCGCGACCAGGCCGGCGATCTGCACGACCACCAGCTCGTGCCCGGCCTCGGTGCGCAGCAGCACCGAGTTGCGCTCGTTGTCGTCGCTGGCCTTGTCCAGGTCGGCGGACAGGAACTTGCCCGGCCGGTAGGCCACGCGCTCGACCACCCCGGTGGCCGACACGCGCTGCACGTGCACGTCGAAGACCGACAGGAACACGCTGACCCGCATCCGCGGTTCGGCGGGCAGGCCCAGCTCCGCGGGCGGGGTGGCCTCCTCGATCAGCGAGACGATGCCGTCGGCCGCGGCGAGGACGAGGTCGTCCCGCTCCGGCGGCACGCGCTTCGGCTCGCGGAAGAACGCCGCGGTGGCCAGGGTCGCCAGCGCGCCGACGGCGCCCAGCGGCTTCCAGGCCCGGCGCAGCAGCAGCGTGGCCGCGACCCCGCCGGCGACGAACGGCCGCCCGGCGGGGTGCATCGGCGGCAGTGTCTCGCGCGCGAGGTTCAGGGCATGGGTGATCGGATTGCTCGCCTTGTCCGGCGCAGTGCTGCTCATCGAAGCGGTGTCCCGGTGATTCGTGTCCAACGTGTGACCGGTCCGTGACGCCTGGCCAGGCGTGGCGGTTCGCCGATCCGGGTATCCACGCTACCGCCAGGTCTGCGTGGACCGTTCCGCGTCCCGCCAAACGGCCCCCCACACGGGTCAGGCGCTGCTAACACTTCGTGGCGACGCCCGATGCAGACCGTAGTAACAGCAGAGAGGAACCGTCATGTCGGCCCCGGAGCGCATCCGCGAAGAGCGCCTTTCCGAGCTGTTCCAGGCCTGGCGCGACGACGTGAACAGTGTCCCGATACCCCGGCTGGTGTCGACCGAAACCGCGGTGGCCCTGGTGCGCTGCGCGCGAGCCCTCGATGCGTCGCGCCGAGCCGCTGAACCCCCCGACGGCCCAGCGGCCCGGCACGACGGGCTGGTGCCGTAAGGGCTGAATCTTAGCTTCGGCAAGCGAATGAGTAACGAGTCGTAGGCCAACTGTTACAAGAAGTCACGCGTTGGCAGGAGCAGGACGTCCACCTCGCTGCCCTCCGGCGCGTCCACCACGTCCTCCGGCAATTCGATCAGGCAGTTGGCCTGCGCGAACGCGGCCAGCAGGTGCGATCCGGGGCCGCCGCGCGGACCGACCTCGCCGGTCACCTCGCCGTCGTGGTGCGAGTAGAACCCGCGGCGGAACTGGCGCCGCCCGGCGGGCGAGCGCAGGGCCTCGGTCAGCCGCGCCCGCACCCGCGACCGGTCGACCTGGCGGTGGCCGAGCGCGGTCAGGATCGCCGGGCGCAGGAACACTTCGAACGACACGAGCACGCTGACCGGGTTGCCGGGCAGGGTCACCACCGGCACCCCGTGCCAGCGGCCGTTGCCCTGCGGCCCGCCCGGCTGCATCGCGACCTTGACGAACTCGACGCCGGCGCCGGTCAGCGAGTCCTTCACCACCTCGTAGGCGCCCGCGCTGACCCCGCCGGAGGTGACCACCAGGTCGGTCTCCGCCAGCCGCGGCTCGATGACCGCGCGGAACTCGGCGACGTCGTCCACCACGCTGCGCACCACCTCGACCGCGCAGCCCAGCGCGCGGATCCCGGCGGCCAGCATGATGCTGTTCGACTCGTAGATCTGCCCGTGCCGCAGCTCCTGGGGCGGGGTCACCAGCTCCGAACCGGTGGACACCACGAGCACCCGCAGTGGCGCGTGCACGGTCAGCCGGTCCAGGCCGACCGCGGCGGCCAGCCCGAGCTGCGCCGGCCCGAGCACGGTGCCGGCGTGCAGCGCGATCGTGCCCGCCGCCACGTCCTCACCGGTGCGCCGCAGGTGCGTGCCCACCGGGGCCGGTTCGCGGATCGACACCTTCTCCGTGCCGCCGTCGGTGTCCTCGACCTTCACCACGGCGTCCGCGCCCGGCGGCATCGGCGCGCCGGTCATGATCCGGTGCGCGGTGCCCGGCAGCAGCGGCGGCACGTCGGTGCGCCCGGCCGGGATGTCCTCGGCGACCGGCAGCTCGACCGGCGTGGTGGCGGTGGCCGAGGCGACGTCGACCGCGCGCACCGCGTAGCCGTCCATCGCCGAGTTGTCGAACGGCGGCAGCGAAACGCCCGCGGGCACGTCCTCAGCCAGCACCAGCCCGGCGCACTCGGCCAGCGGGAGCGCCTTCGGCGGCGCGGTGCCGAGCAGCTCGACGACGGCCGCGCGGTAGGTGTCGACGGAAATCACGCGGACCATCCTGCCTCGCGGGGGTGGCCGTGCAACACTTCCCCCGCTCGTTGATCCGCAAGGGGGAGGCATGCAGGTCCGCACCCGGCACACGCCCGCGTTCGGCGTCGCCCGAGTGATCCTGGGTCCCGGGGAGGCCGTGCAGGCCCCGGGCGAGTCGATGTTCGCGAGCAGCTTCGGCCTCACCGAAGCGTCGAACGGCCGCCGGTCGCCATCGGTGTTCACCGCGCCCAAGGAGGGCGGCTGGCTCGACCTCGCGCCGCCCGGCGCCGGTGACGTCTACCCGCTGGAGTTCGACGGCCGCACCGGCTGGTGCGTCGCGCGGCACGCCGTGCTCGCCCGCCCGGCGTCGGTGCGGGCCGACTCGTGGCCGGGGCTGCAGGCGATGTTCGGCGCGGAGCACGGGTTCCTGGAGCACTACAGCGGAACCGGCCCGCTCGTGCTCGCCTGCGCCGGCCCGGTGGACCAGTTCCACCTCGCGGCGGGCGAGCTGATCTCGGTGCGGCCGGGGCACCTGCTGGCGTATCCGGACAGCGTCCAGGTCCGCCTGCGCGCGCTGGACCCTTCGGGGCAGCAGTCCATCCGGACGGGCGAAGGGCTGATGCTCGACTTCGCCGGACCGGGAACGCTTTTGGTGCAAGCGCGGAAATCTCGCTGAATCTTATTGATCCTTCGCGTTTCTCCGGTACCGTGACTTCCACTTCGGGAGCCGGGCGGGCACGGCTCCCGGTGGTTTTCGCAAGGAGGAAACCGTGGCTGTTGGCACGGTCAAGTGGTTCAATTCCGAAAAAGGCTACGGCTTCATCGCGTCCCCCGAGGGGCCTGATGTGTTCGTGCATTACTCGGCCATCCAGTCGGATGGATTCCGCACCCTGGACGAAGGCGATCAGGTCGAGTTCCAGATCGAGTCGGGCCGGGACGGCCGGACGCAGGCAGCGGACGTCCGCAAGGTGTCGTAGCCGCGGCGGCTAGGCTGCGCGGTGTGACAGGCGATGTGTCGGGGGACCTCACCGGTCGCCGGCTGGGCAACTACCGCATAGACGGAGTGCTCGGCAAGGGTGGTATGAGCGTCATGTACAAGGCCACCGACGTGCGGCTTGGTCGCAAGGTGGCCTTGAAGGTGATCGGCGAGCACCTGGGTGCCGACGCCGAGTTCCGCGAACGGTTCGTGGACGAGGCGCGCAACACCTCCGCCGTGGATCACGCGAACGTCGTGCCGTTGTACGACTTCGGTGAGCTCGACGGGATGCTCTACATCGCCATGCGCCTGGTCGACGGGGCCGATCTGGCCAGTCTCATCGCGGACGGGCCGATCTCCCCGGACCGCACGCTGAGGCTGCTCGACCAGGTCGCCGACGCGTTGGACTGCCTGCACGAGCGCGGCCTGGTCCACCTCGACGTCAAACCGGCCAACGTGCTGGTCACCAGCCGGGAGTCGGCGCGCGAGCACGTCTACGTCGCCGACTTCGGGCTGACCCGCCGCGGCGCGACCGGGCACCGCACCCGGGGCGGCGACTTCCTCGGGTCGCCGACGTACGCCGCGCCGGAACACCTGCGCGGGGAGCCGCTGGACGGGCGCACCGACCAGTACGCGCTGGCCTGTGTGCTGTACGCGTGCCTCACCGGGCAGCCCCCGTTCAGCGGCGACGTGCCGACGGTCATCAAGGGACACCTGGCCGTGGAGCCGCCCGCGGTGTCGGGGGTGGTCGGGCTGCCCTCCGCCGTGGACGAGGTCGTGCGCAAAGGCATGGCGAAGAACCCCGCCGACCGCTACGACAATTGCGTCGAGTTGATCACCGCGGCGCGCAAGTCCCTCGGCCCGGCCGCCGGCTCGACCACCCCGCCGGGACCACCCCAGCCGACGACCCGGGAGGCCGGGATGCAGCCGTACTCAGCGGGACAGCCGGGCGGCCACCCCGGCGCGGGCGGTATCACGCCGGGCGCGCAGCCCGGCGCCGGCTACTCCGGCCCGCAGGGCGCCAGCCAGCCCGGCGAGCCCGGTCCGGGCGGTCAGCCCGACGCCGCCCAAGGCGGCTACCGCGGCCCGCAGGGCACCGGCCAGCCCGGCAACTTCGGCCCGCCGGGCGTCCCCGGTCCGGGCGGTCAGCCCGACGCCGCCCATGGCGGCTACCCCGGCCAGCCGGGCTCCGGCGATCAGCCGGGCCAGCCCGGCAACTTCGGCCCGCCAGCCCACGGCGGTCAGCCAGGGCAGCCCGGCCAGCCCGGCAACTTCGGCCAGCCGAGCTCCGGCGGCCACCCGGGCCAGGGCAGCCACCCCGGTCACCAGGACCAGCCGGGCCAGGGCAGTCA
>NZ_PQHY01000020.1:0-102600 GCF_003385175.1 Amycolatopsis ruanii | reverse complement strand
GGTATCGCCGTGCCGGGCGGCGCAGAGCTGGGGCCACGGCGGGGTGCGGCGCCGGGCCGGAGATCGCCGTGCCGGGCGGCGGTGGGCTGGGTGCCGCGGCGCGGTGCGACGCCGGGTATCGCCGTGCCGGGCGGCGCAGAGCTGGGGCCACGGCGGGGTGCGGCGCCGGGCCGGAGATCGCCGTGCCGGGCGGCGGTGGGCTGGGTGCCGCGGCGCGGTGCGACGCCGGGTATCGCCGTGCTGGGCGGCGCAGAGCTGGTTGCCACAGCGCGGTGCGGCACCGGGGCTGGAGAAGGCTGCGTCGGGTGGGGGTGGGCTGGGTGCGCGGCTCCAGCGGGGCCGCCAGCGAGTCGCTGCGGGGGGCGGTTTCGGCGGCGCTGCGCGGCCGCTACCCGTGGCGGTTGGGCGTCAGTGGATGATCGCGCCGCGGAGGATTATGTGGCGTGGGTTGCGTAGGGCCGACAGGTTCTCGCGCGGGTCGGTGTCCAGGACCAGGAAGTCGGCGGGTGCGCCCTCGCTCAAGGCCGGGTGGCCGAGCCACTCCCGCGCGGCCCACGAACCCGCGGCCAGCGCCTGCTCCGCCGTCATCCCGGCGCGGTGCAGCGCCTCCAGCTCGTCCACCAGCCGGCCGTGCGCGATCATGCCGCCCGCGTCGCTGCCGGCGTAGACCGCCACGCCGGCGTCCAGCGCGTTGCCGACCAGCTCGCCGACCCGCGCGTACAGGGCCCGCATGTGGTCGGCGTACACCGGGTACTTGCCCGCCGAATCGGCGATGCCCGGGAAGTTCTCGATGTTGATCAGCGTCGGCACCAGGGCCGTGCCGCGGCGGGCCATCTCGGCCAGCAGCGACGGGTCCAAACCCGTGCCGTGCTCCAGGCAGTCGATGCCGGCGTTGATCAACCCGGGCAGGGCGGCCTCGCCGAAGACGTGCGCGGTCACCCTGGCCCCGGCCTCGTGGGCGACCTTGATCGCCTCCGCCAGCACGTGGTCCGGCCACAGCGGCGCGAGATCGCCCACCGAACGGTCGATCCAGTCGCCGACCAGCTTGACCCAGCCGTCGCCGTCGGCCGCCTGCTCGGCGACCGCGGCGGGCAGCTCGTCGGGGTGCGACAGGTCGATGCCCAGGCCCGGGATGTACCGCTTGGGCAGCGCGAGGTGCCGTCCGGACCGGATGATCCGCGGCAGGTCGGCGCGCTCCTGCAGCGGCCGGGTGTCGATCGGCTGGCCGCAGTCGCGGATCAGCAGCGTGCCCGCGTCCCGGTCGGCCAGCGCGTTGACCACCGCGCCGTCGAGGTCGGTCGGCCCGTCCGGCCCGATCGCCGGGTGGCAGTGGGCGTCGACCAGCCCGGGCACCAGGAAACCGTCCGTCACCAGGGTCCGCGCGCCCTCGACGGGCGTGTACGTGACCTTGCCGTCGCTGATCCAGACGTCGCGCTGCTCACCGTCGGGCAGCACCACTGCGCGCAGGTGCATCTACTTGTTCTTCGGCAGCTTGAACTTGGACGGGTCGAAACCGGGCACGTCGTTCAGGCCGCCGCCCAGCTGGGACAGGTCGGGCATCCCGCCGCCGGCGCCGCCGGGCGGGAGCATCGGCATGCCGCCGGGGAACCCGCCGCGCACCTTGGGCTGCGTCGGGCCCTTGCCCTTCTTCCCCTTCTTGCCCTTCTTGCGCTTGGTCGCGCTGCCGCCGCCGAACCCGAAGCGGCCGGCCATCTGCTGCATCATCTTGCGGGCTTCGAAGAACCGGTTGACCAGGTCGTTGACCTCGCGCACGGTCACGCCCGACCCCTGCGCGATGCGCTGGCGGCGCGACCCGTTGATCATCTTCGGGTCGGCCCGCTCGGCCGGGGTCATGCCGCGGATGATCGCCTGCAGGCGGTCCAGGTGCTTGTCGTCGACCTGCGCGAGCTGGTCCTTCATCTGCCCGGCGCCGGGCAGCATGCCGAGCAGGTTGCCGATCGGGCCCATCTTGCGGACCGCGAGCATTTGCTCCAGGAAGTCCTCCAGCGTGAGCTGGCCGGTGCCCAGCTTCGCCGCGGCCTTCTCGGCCTGCTCCTGGTCGAAGGCCTGCTCGGCCTGCTCGATCAGGGTGAGCAGGTCGCCCATGCCGAGGATCCGGCTGGCCATCCGGTCCGGGTGGAAGGTGTCGAAGTCCTCGAGCTTCTCACCGTTGGAGGCGAACAGGATCGGCTGGCCGGTGACCTGCCGGACGGACAGCGCCGCACCACCGCGGGCGTCACCGTCGAGCTTGGTCAGCACCACACCGGTGAAGCCGACGCCGTCGCGGAACGCCTCGGCCGTGGTGACCGCGTCCTGACCGATCATCGCGTCGACGACGAACAGGATCTCGTCGGGCTGGACCGCGTCGCGGATGTCCGCGGCCTGCTTCATCAGCTCCTCGTCGACACCCAGCCGCCCGGCGGTGTCGACGATCACGATGTCGTGCTGCGCGTGCTTGGCCTCGTCGATACCGCGGCGGGCCACGTCGACCGGGTCGCCGACGCCGTTGCCCGGCTCCGGCGCGAAGGTCTGGACCCCGGCGCGCTCACCGACGACCTGCAGCTGCGTGACCGCGTTGGGGCGCTGCAGGTCACACGCGACCAGCAGCGGCGCGTGCCCCTGCTTCTTGAGGAACAGCGCGAGCTTGCCGGCCAGCGTCGTCTTACCGGAACCCTGGAGACCGGCGAGCATGATCACGGTCGGCGGGTTCTTGGCCAGGCTCAGACGGCGGGTCTCGCCACCGAGGATGCCGATGAGCTCCTCGTTGACGATCTTGATGACCTGCTGCGCCGGGTTGAGGGCCTCGGAGACCTCGGCGCCCTTCGCGCGTTCCTTGACGTGCGCGATGAACTCCCGGACGACGGGCAGCGCGACGTCGGCCTCCAGCAGCGCGATGCGGATCTCGCGCGCGGTGGCGTCGATGTCGGCGTCGGTCAGCTTCCCCTTGCCCCGCAGGTTCTGCAGGACCGAAGTGAGCCGGTCGGAGAGGGTGTCGAACACGGGTGTGCACGCTCCAGCTGGTCGTGGTTGTGCCGCCTGCGGCGTCCCACCAGGGTAGCCGCTGCGGACGGGTGGCCTGTCAGGCCTGTCGTTCGGCCAGCAGCCGCATCCCGCCGGGCTCCAGCAGCACCACGCACGGCACCAGCTCGGTCGTGTCGTACTCCGAGCCCAGCACCTGCTCGTGGATCGCCTCGGCCCAGCCCGAATCCGCACCGGCCACGAACAGCTCGTCGGGGCAGGGCAGGCCGACCACCAGCCGCTCCTCGCCCAGGTTGCGGGCCATCTGCGCGCCGAAGTCGTCCAGCGCCAGCGCCGATCCGGCGAGCCAGTCCTCCCGGGTCAGGTGCAGCAGGTCGCCGCGCTCGCCGCGGTGACCGGTGACACGCAGGCCGCGCTTGAGGTTCGCCCCCGCCTCGGCCAGCAGCTCCGCGAACGGCGGTGAGCCCAGCTCCTGGTAGCCGTGCGTGGTGACGTGGTGCATGCCGAGCGTGCCGCGCGGGGTGGGGCCGACGTGGGCCAGCGCAACCGACAGGCGGCCGGGCACCAGCGGGTGGTGCGGGATCGAGCCGAGCACCTCGGCGCGCGGCGACGACGCGCTCCACAGCACCGGCAGCAGCTCCGGCGCGGGCGCGGCCTGCTCCGCCAGCACGCGCTCGGCCTCGGCGAACGCGGCGGCCCAGCCGTCCGGGCCGGGCCGGTCGAAGCTGTAGGTGTGCTGGGCGCCGGGGAACATCAGGGCGACGAACCCGAGGTCTTCGGCGTCGAGCTCCCACTCGCTGTAGACGGCGGTGACGTCCGCGGGCTGGACCTGCCGTTCGGCGCGCACCTGCGCCCACGCCTGCCGCAGCGCGTCGTCGGCCACGGTGGGGGCGCTCGCGACGACCGGTTCGTCCAGGCCGTGCACCCGGAAGGCGACGAGGTTCTGCGTCACGTCGGTGTTCACGCCGCGCTCACCAGTCCCGCCAGCGCCGGGTGGGCGCGGCCGACGTCGATCGTGGTGATGGAGTACTCGGCGACCCCGGCCCGCACGAACGGGTCCTCGGCGGTGATGGCCAGTGCCGCGGCCCGGTCGACGCCGCGGGCGAGGATCGCGCCGCCCTCGCCGGCCGGCACCGTCTGGCCGGAGGCGATGAACGTGCCGGCGGCGTGGTGCCGCTCGAGGTACTCGACGTGGCCGGCGATGTGCGGCGCCACGTCCGCCTCGCCCCTCAGGTAGCGCAGGATCAGCAGATGCAGCATGGGCGACATCCAACCGCGCAAGGGAAAGTGCGGGTGGCCCGCCCCCTCGCCGGGCCACCCGCACACGCACGCCGCGGGCGCCGGTCCCCCGGTGCTCGCCGTACCCCCAGTACCAGCGAGTTCCTCCGGACATCCGTGGCGTGATGTCGGTAAGACTGCCGGTTCCGCGCGGGCCGGGGCAGCGTGAAGACCCCCAAGTAGCCCTAGGTAGATCTACTCAGGATGCGGGTGCGCGCAGGGGTGTGACCCGCTTCGCCCGGGGGCGTGACGCGGGTTTCGACGAATTGTTCAGCGCGGTGATTTGGGCGCGGACTTCGCCTTCGACGTGGCCTTGCGCGCGCGGGTCTTCGCGTCGGCGGCCTTCTTCGCGGCGGCCTTGGCCTTCGCCACGCCCTGGTCGGCGTCGGCGCGGTCCTGCGCGCTGCTCTGCAGGGCCTGCAGCAGCTCGGTGACGCCCTCGTCCTGGATCGCGGCCGTCGGGCGGACCACCTGGCGGCCCTCGACCTTCGCGTCGACCAGGTCCTGCAGCGCGGCCGCGTAGCCGTCGGTGTAGGCGGACGGTTCGAAGTCGCCGGAGAGGTTCTCGATCAGGTTCGCCGCGGCCCGCAGCTCGGGCATGCGCAGGTCGATGTCCTCGTGCAGGAAGGGGAAGTCGGGGCGGCGGACCTCGCTCGGCCAGTGCATGGTGTCGAGCACGATCAGCTGGTCGCGCACCCGCAGCGCGCCCAGGGTCTCCCGCTGCCGGATCGCCACCTTCACCAGCGCGACGCGGCCCGCGGTGAGCAGTGCCTCGGCCAGCAGCACGTACGGCTTGGTGGCGGGCACCTCGGGCTCCAGGTAGTAGCTCTTCATGAAGTACACCGGGTCGATCTGCGACGGCGGGACGAACCCGCACACCTGGATCGAGTGAGCGCTTTCCGGCGCGAGCGACGCCAGCTCCGCCTCGGACAGGACCACCACGTCCCCGCCCGGCAGCGCGTAGCCGCGGCCGACCTCCTCCGCCGGGACCTCCGCGCCGTCGACCTCGCAGACCCGCTTGAACCGCAGCCGCCCGCCGTCGGTCAGGTGGAGCTGGTGCAGGCCACTGCCGGGCTCCTCGGTGGCGCTGTACGCCTTCACCGGGATGGCGAAGCTGCCGACCCCGATCGTGCCCTTCCAGACTGTCCGCATCCCACCGACGTTAGTGACGCGGAAACGACGTTCAACAGCTACAAACGGGTGTTCTCACCGGCGTTCGCGGCGATGAACGCGGCCAGCGGCGCGCTTTCGCCGAGCGCGTCGGCCGAATAGCCGAACGCGGCGCCCGCCGCTTGGAGGATCTCCACGAGGGCGGCCATTTCCGCCGACGGCATCGCGGCCAGCGCACCGAACCGCGCTTCGCCGAGCCGCTCGGCGAGCCCGGTGAGCGCGCCGGACAGGTGGCGCTGCCCGGCGACGAGGTGCTTGAGGACGGCGACGATCTCCCCGAGATCGGTTTCCGGGGCCCGGTCCAGCTCCGCGGCGCAGGCCTCCAGGTGCGCGGCGGCGACCGTGAGCGGCAGGATCGTCGACTCTGGCACGAGCGACATCCTGCCACCCCCGATCAAGGAAACCGTGGCGACACCCCGGAGCGGATCAGCTCGCCGCGGTGAGCACCGCCTGCTCGACCCGCTGCCGCCACGCCGGGTCCAGCTTCCCGCCGCGCGGGGAGACGGCGAAGGAGTCCACGGCCGCGGCGCCGAGCGTGGCGACCTTGGCCCACTTCACCTCCGCGCCGCACGACCGCAGCGCCCCGGCGACCCGGTACAGCAGGCCGATCCGGTCGGTGGCCCGCAGCTCCAGCACGACCGTGTTCGAGCCGCTGGTCTCGTCGTCGAACCACAGCACCTTGGGCTTGGCGGCCACCCGGGTCGGCTGGTAGTCGCGTTCCTTCGCCGCGATCTTCGCCTCCAGCGCGAGCCCGCCCGCGACGGCTCGCGCGAACTGCTCGCGCAGCAGCGACGGGTCCGGCAGCGACCCGAACTTCGGGGACGCGGTGAAGATGCCGGCGCGCCCGCCGTCGTGGCCGCGCAGGACCGCGGTGTGCACCTCCAGCGAGTGCAGCGCGAGCACCCCGGCCGCCGGGGCCAGCAGGTCCGTGTGCGCGGGCGCGGCGACCACGACGGTCGCCATCCTGCCGTCGTGCGTGATCAGCACCTCGCTGCGGCCGGACGCCACCGCCGCCGAGACCAGCTCGCGGCGGCGCGCGTCGAGCGGCTCCGGCGGGCTGAACCCGTTGCCCTGCACGGCCTGGCGGCACCGGTTGACCAGGCCGGCGACCAGCCCGGCCTTCCAGTCGGTCCACATGCCGGGCCCGGTGGCCAGCGAATCGGCCTGGGTCAGCGCGTGCAGCAGCTCCAGCAGGACCACGTCGTTGCCGACGGTCTTGGCGACCCGCGCGATCGTGGCCGGTTCCTCGATGTCGCGGCGGGTCGCGGTGTGCGCCAGCAGCAGGTCGGGCCGCACCGCGGCCGAGACGAGCGCGGCGTCGGCGGCGGGCAGCCCGATGCGCTGAGCGACCTGCAGCGAGATCGCGGCGCCCAGCTCGGAGTGGTCGGCCTCGCGGCCCTTGCCGATGTCGTGCAGCAGCGCGGCCAGCAGCAGCAGGTCCGGCCGGGACACCGTGGTGGTGAGCTTGGCGGCCTCGACCGCGGTGTGCACGAGGTGCCGGTCGACGGTCCACGAGTGCACCGGTTCGCGTGGCGGCAGATCCCGCACCGCGCCCCACTCCGGGAACAGCCGCGCCCACAGCCCGGTCCGGTCCAGGGCTTCGACCGCGTCGATCAGGCCCTCGCCCGCGCCGAGGAGTTCGGTGAGCGAGTCCCGCGCGTCGGCCGGCCACGGCGTGCGCAGTTCCGGCGCCGAATCGGCGAGCGTGCGCAGGGTGCCGTGCGAGATGGGGGTGCGCGTGCGGGCAGACGCGGCCGCGACCCGCAGCAGCAGCGCCGGATCCTTGGCCGGGACGGCGTCCCGCGCCAGCGCGACCTCGTTGCCGTGCAACACCACGCCGTCGTCCAGCGGGGTCCGGCTGGGCCGCCGGGAAAACCGCCCGCGCGGCACCTCGGCGGTGGCGCCGACCGCGACGTCGACCGCGTAGCCGACCGCGCGCCCGGCGCCGGACAGCTTGCGCGCCAACGTGAACCGGTCGCCGAACCCGAGTTCGGCTGCCACCAGCTCGGCGTCCACACCGGACAGCACGTCCCGGTCGCGGCGCAGTTCGCGGCGCATCTCGGTGCGCACGTCCAGCAGCAGTTCCCGGGCCTGGCGCAGTTCCTCGCCGGGCCGGCCGGTGAGCTGGGCGGCGGCCAGGGCCTCCAGCACCCCGAGGTCCCGCAGCCCGCCGCGGCCGTACTTCAGGTCGGGCTCGGCCGACTGGGCGATCTCCCCGCTGCGCTGCCAGCGCTTGCGGGTCGATTCGGCGAGTTCCGGCAAGCGCTTTCGCGCGGTGCGGCGCCACTGGTCGCGCGCCGCCGTGGCGAGCCTGCCGGTCAGCTCGGCGTCCCCGGCGATGTGCCGGGCGTCGAGCAGTCCCATCGCGGTCCGCAGGTCCTCCGAGGCGACCTGGAGGGCCTCCCCGGGGGTGCGGACCGAGTGGTCGAGGCCGATGCGCGCGTCCCACAGCGGGTACCACAGCGCATCGGCGATTTCGGCGATCCCCGGGTGCTGGTTGTGGACCAGGACCAGGTCCAGGTCCGAGAACGGCACGAGCTCACGGCGGCCGAGGCCGCCGACGGCGACCAGCGCGACACCGGGTTCGGCGGTGTCCACGCCGGCCGCCGCGGCGGCCTTGCTGAGCCAGAACTCGTACAGGTCCACCAGCGCGGCGCGCAGTGCCGAGGCACCGAGCCTGCCGTGCCGGCCCTCCAGCAACCGGTTCGCCGCCTTGGCGAGTTCCCCCCCGACGACCATCCGGTGCTTCCCTAGAGCGCGTCCGTACCGCGCTCGCCGGTACGGACGCGGACCACGGTCTCCACCGGGGTCACCCAGACCTTGCCGTCACCGATCTTGCCGGTGTGCGCGGCGTTCACGATGGCTTCGATGACCTTCTCGACGTTCGCGTCGTCGGTGAGGACCTCGACCCGCAGCTTGGCCACGAAGTCCACGGCGTACTCGGCGCCGCGGTAGACCTCGGTGTGGCCCTTCTGGCGGCCGTAGCCCTGCACCTCGCTGACGGTCATGCCGAGCGTGCCCAGCTGCTCCAGCGCGGCGCGGATGTCGTCCAGCGTGAACGGCTTGACGATCGCGGTGATCAGCTTCATGCCTTGCTTCCTTCCAGGGCCGCCCCGTCCTTCGACGGCAGCGAAGCGGGGGTCGATCCACTGTGGCCGCCGATGCTGCCACCCACGAAGTCGTACGCGCTCTCCGCGTGCTGCGCCTCGTCGATGCCGCCGACCTCGTCCTCCTTGCTGACCCGGAAACCGCCGGCGACCTTGATGATCCCGCCGAGGATGAGGGTGACGACGAACGAGTAGCCCAGGACCACGAAGGCCGCCGCGGCCTGCTTGCCGAGCTGGCTCCAGTCACCGCCGTAGAAGATGCCGTCCACGCCGAGGGAGTTGACGCTGGTGGTGCCGAAGAAGCCGATCAGCAGCGTGCCGACCAGGCCACCGACCAGGTGGACGCCGACCACGTCGAGCGAGTCGTCGAAGCCGAGCTTGTACTTCAGGCTCACCGCCAGCGCGCACACGGCGCCGGCGATGACACCGATCGCGATCGAGCCGAGCGGTGACACGAAGCCCGCGGCCGGGGTGATGGCGACCAGACCGGCGATCGCGCCGGAGGCCGCGCCCAGCGTGGTCGGCTTGCCGAAGCGCAGCTGCTCCACGATCAGCCAGCCGAGCACGGCGGCGCCGGTGGCGACGGTGGTGTTGGTGAAGGCGACACCGGCGAGGTCACCGGCGCTCAGCGCGGACCCGGCGTTGAAGCCGTACCAGCCGAACCACAGCAGGCCGGCGCCGAGCAGGACGAACGGCACGTTGTGCGGGCGGCCGGTGTCCCGCGGCCAGCCGCGGCGCTTGCCCAGGACCAGCGCCAGGGCCAGGCCCGCCGCACCGGCGTTGATGTGGACCGCGGTGCCACCGGCGAAGTCGAGCGCCTTGAGCTGGTTGGCGATCCAGCCGCCGGTCGCGTCGGCGCCCATGAAGCCGTCGAAGGCGAACACCCAGTGCGCCACCGGGAAGTAGACGATCGTCGACCACAGGACGACGAACAGGGCCCAGCCCCAGAACTTCGCACGGTCGGCGATCGCACCGGAGATCAGCGCGGGCGTGATGATCGCGAACATCAGCTGGAACATGGCGAACACGAGCATCGGGATCGCGTTGCCGCCCGGCCACGGGATCTCCGGCGCGGTGTCGGTGGCGGCGGTGGCGTACCCCACCAGCTGCCCCCAGGTGTCCGACATACCCGCGAAGTCGAAGCCGCCCAGCAGACCGCCGAACGCGTCGTCACCGAAGGCCATGGTGAACCCGTAGAGGGTCCACAGCACGGCGACGATCGCCAGGCAGATGAAGTTCATCATGAGCATGTTCAGGACGCTCTTCACGCGGACCATGCCGCCGTAGAAGAACGCCAACCCTGGTGTCATGAGCATGACCAGCGCGGCGCTGGCCAACACCCACGCGGTGTCTCCTGCGTTCAGCACATCGTCCTCCCGTACCCGAGATATTGACGGGCAGTTTTCGATTCCCGTGTTTCACGACGGCACTTCGCGCGTTTCCCCCGGGTGAACTGTGGCGCCGCTCTTGTTACGAGCACGTTTCGCGCGACCAGGGCGGATATGTCCGGTCACGAAACGTCGGCGTCGAATACCGGCCGTCACCGGTGACCGTGGGTGAGCCCGGCGGTGTGGTGAGATGAGGGCATGACCAGGCCCGGCACGCTGCCCAGCGCCGTCGTCGCGGCGTTGCGGTGCCCGCTGTGCGCGTCCCCGTTCACCCTCGACGGGCGATCGCTGCGCTGCCCGGCGCGGCACTCGTTCGACCTGGCGAAGCAGGGGTACGTGAACCTCCTGCACGCCGGTATCCCGGCGGGCACGGCGGACACCGCGGAGATGGTCGCGGCGCGGGTGGCGTTCCTGGGGGCCGGGCACTACGGCGGGCTCCGGGACCTGGTGGCCGAGGTCGCGGCGGGCACCGGCGGGGACGGGCTGGTCGTGGACGCCGGGGCCGGGACGGGCTACTACCTCGCCGGGGTGCTCGACCGGCTGCCGGAGGCGGCGGGGCTCGCGCTCGACGTTTCCGCGGTGGCGCTGCGCCGGGCCGCGAAGGCGCACGACCGGCTGGGGGCGGCGGTGTGGAACCTGTGGGAGCCGTGGCCGGTCGCGGCGGAGGCGGCCGCGGTGGTGCTGAACGTGTTCGCGCCACGCAACGCCGCGGAGTTCCGGCGGGTGCTGCGTCCGGGTGGCACGCTGCTCGTCGTGTCGCCCGAACGGGGGCACCTCGGCGAACTGGCGGCGGTGGCGCCGGTCCTGGAGGTCGACGCGCGGAAGGAAGAGCGTCTCGACGCGGCGTTGTCGGAGCAATTCGACCTGGTTTCCCGGCGGGCGCTGCGGGACCGGGTGACGCTGAAACCGGACGACGTCCGCGACGCCGTGCGGATGGGGCCGACCGGGCACCACCCGGACCGCCTGGCCGCGCTCGATGACGTGACCGAACCGGCCGAGGTGACGCTCGCGTTCTCGCTGTCGGAGTACCGGAGGACCCCATGACGGCCGTGCCCGCGACCGCGATCACCGACCGGGACTGGCTGTCCGGGCAGCTGCACCTGGCCGCCGGGCTGTACGGCGACGCGGGACCGGTCGTGCTGGGCACGATCTGGTGGTACTCGGTGTCGGCGGTGCTGGTGACCCCCGCGCTGGACCCGCTGGTCGCGACCGGGCGCGCGATGGACCCCGCGCTGGAGGCGGTGACGCTGGACGTGGTGCCCGACGGCCGGGTGCTGGACGCCCGCTCGTCCCGGCCGCTGGGCTCCGATGTGGACGAGATCGGCAAGGCGCTGGCCGGTTCGCTGGACGCGGGGATCGCCGCCGTGGCCGAGGTGAGCGGCGCCGGAACCCGCGCGTTGTGCGCGATCGCGACGGACTCGATCGCGAACGTCCTGCTGTGGGCCGGGAAGGCGGCCGGAGACGTGGCGCGAGGGGTGTCGCTGGCGGGTGCGGTGGTCGCGGCGGTGGGCGACCACCTGCCCCGGCCGCGGTTCGTGGAGGTCGGCGGCACCCCGGTGGTCCGGCGGGCGTCGTGCTGCCTGATCTACCGGACCGGCGGGGCGCCCAAGTGCGTCAGCTGCCCGCGCCAGACCCCGGCCGAGCGGGCCCAGCGGTTGCGGATGACGTTCGGCTGAGGCGGGTGCCGGCCGGGAGCAGCAGGCACACCGGCAGCGGCTGGAGGGCGAAGACCCCGAGCAGGGCGATTCCCGCCACCATCGCCCCGGCTGTCCACAGTGGCCAGCCCAGCTCGCGGCCCTGCACCAGCGGGTACAGCGCGGCGGCCAGGGGCACCACCACTGCGATCGGGACGTTGACGAGGAACACCGTCCGCCAGCCCCAGCCGAAGAGGCCGGCCTGGGTGAGGAGACCGCCGAGGAGCGGTCCGGCCAGGCCGCCGATCGGGAACGTCATGCCGTAGAACCCCCTCGCCCGGCCCTGCTCGTCCGCGGGGAACCCGACCCGGATGAACGACAGCACCTGCGGCACCATCAGCCCGGCGAACACACCCTGCGCGACGCGGGAGCCAGCAGCACCCCGGTTCCGGGTGCGCACCCGGCGAGCAGCGACGCGGCGCCGGCGACGAAGACCGGCCGGTGCCCGAACCGGTCGCCCAGCCTGCCGCCGGTGATCAGGGTGACCGCGAAGGCCAGCGTGTAGGCGGTCGCGCTGGATGGCCGGCAGCGCGATCACGACGATCTGGTTGTCGACCATGTCCATGAAGACGGCTGCCGGCAGCAGGGCGAGTGCCGCCCAGCGGGCGCCGGTAGCGGCGCTCGAGACCGCGCGGTTTCCCCCGGACGAGGAGTTCGGCGAGCTGATCAAGAGCTACGTGCGACCAGCCTGGACCCGCAGCTGGGAACAACTCGCGCGACTGTTCGGCAAGGCGGACTGAGATCACCGGCCGTCCGCCGCGCGGGAACGCTCGCCCCACCCGCGGACGGGGAGGTAGCGTCGGCCGGGTGAGTGAGCGCAGCTGGGGCTTCCGCACCCGCGCCCTGCACGCCGGCGGGACTCCCGATCCGGTGACCGGGGCGCGGGCGGTGCCGATCTACCAGACCACGAGTTTCGTCTTCGAGGACGCGGCCGACGCGGCCAACCTGTTCGCGTTGCAGAAGTACGGCAACATCTACAGCCGGATCGGCAACCCGACCGTCGCGGCGTTCGAGGAGCGCCTCGCGAGCCTCGAAGGCGGCATCGGCGGCGTCGCGACCAGCAGCGGGCAGGCGGCGGAGTTCCTCACGTTCTCCGCGCTGGCCGAGGCGGGCGACCACATCGTCTCGGCGAGCGGGCTCTACGGCGGCACGGTCACGCAGCTGTCCGGGACGCTGGCCCGGTTCGGCGTGGAGACCAGCTTCGTGGCCGGGGACGACCTGGACGACTACGCGGCCGCGATCACCGACCGCACCCGGCTGATCTTCACCGAGGTCATCGGCAACCCGAGTGGCGGTATCGCGGACCTCGCCGCGCTCGCCGGCCTCGCGCACAGTCACGACATCCCGCTCGTGGTCGACGCGACGCTGGCGACGCCGTACCTGTGCCGCCCGATCGAGCACGGCGCGGACATCGTGCTGCACTCGGCGACGAAGTTCCTCGGCGGGCACGGCACCACGCTCGGCGGGATCGTCGTCGAATCGGGCCGGTTCGACTGGGGCAACGGGAAGTTCCCGCGGATGACCGAGGTCGTGCCCAGCTACGGCGGTCTCAAGTACTGGGAGAACTTCGGCGAGTACGCGTTCTGCACGCGGCTGCGCGCCGAGCAGCTGCGCGACATCGGCGCGGTGCTGTCGCCGCACTCGGCGTTCCTGCTGCTCCAGGGCGTGGAGACGCTGCCGCAGCGGATGGACGCGCACCTGGCGAACGCCCGCGCCGTCGCGGAGTTCCTGGACGCCGACGACCGGGTGGCGTGGGTCAGCTACGCCGGCCTGCCCGGGCACCGGCACCACGAGCTGGCGCGGAAGTACCTGCCGCTCGGGCCCGGCGCGGTGTTCTCGTTCGGGATCAAGGGCGGGCGCGCGGCGGGGGAGAAGTTCGTCGAGTCGGTCGAGCTGCTGTCGCACCTGGCCAACGTCGGCGACGCCCGCACGCTGGTCATCCACCCCGCCTCCACGACCCACCAGCAGCTCTCCGACGAGCAGCTGAAGGCCGGCGGCGTGGGCCCGGACCTGATCCGGCTGTCGGTCGGGCTGGAGGACGCCGAGGACATCCTGTGGGACATCGACCAGGCGCTGACCGCGGCGGTGAAGGCCGCATGAGCCTGGAGACGACCGTGCCGTCCGGGGCCGTCCGGTCGGAGTCGCCGCTGTCCTGGACCCCGCCGACCGCGCGGGAACGGCTCGCGCTGCTGTCGCGGACGAAGTCGGTGACGATCGTCGGCGCGTCGGACAACCCGGCGCGGCCGAGCTACTTCGTCGCGACCTACCTGCTGTCCGCCAGCCCCTACGAGGTGAACTTCGTCAACCCGCGGCTGTCGTCGCTGCTGGGGCGGCCGGTGTACCCGTCGCTGGCCGACGTGCCGGGTGAGCTGGACCTGGTCAGCGTGTTCCGCAAGCACTCCGACCTGCCGGAAGTGGCGGAAGAAGTGATCGAGGCGGGTGCGCGGACGCTGTGGCTGCAGCTGGGCCTGTGGCACGAGCCGGTGGCGCAGCGGGCGAGCGAAGCGGGCCTCGAAGTGGTGATGAACCGGTGCGTGAAGATCGAGCACGCGCGGTTCGCGGGCGGCTTGCACCTGGCCGGTTTCAACACCGGGGTGATCTCGTCGCGGCGGCGCCTGAAGCCCTGATCCCGCGGCGGGAAAAGCGATTCGCCGCGGCTCACCCTCCACTGAGGCTGGCCGATCGTGTCAGACTCGGTGGCGTGGCGGGAAGTTCCCCGGGTGGAGGTGGGTTGTGCTGGTCATGGCAGACGGTGTGAAGGTGACCTACGTCGGCGGTCCGACGGTGCTGCTGGAGCTGGGTGGCAAACGGTTCCTGACCGACCCGACGTTCAGCCCGGCCGGCGTGCACGAGACGACGCCGGGGCGGCCGCTGACCAAGACCGAGGACCCCGGCCTGTCCGCGGCGGAGGTCGGGCCGGTCGACGCGGTGCTGCTGTCGCACGACCAGCACGCCGACAACCTGGACCCGGACGGCCGGCGGTACGTCGGGGAGGCCCTGCTCACGCTGACCACGCCCAGCGGCGCGCGGCGGCTGGGCGGCACGGCGCAGGGGCTGGCGCCGTGGCACCAGCTGCACATCGGGCCGGTCGCGGTGACCGCCGTGCCGGCCCAGCACGGGCCGGCGGGCAGTGAGGAGCTGACCGGGGAGGTCATCGGGTTCGTGCTGACCGGGAAGGACCTGCCGACGGTGTACGTGAGCGGGGACAACGCCTCGCTCGACGTGGTGCGCGACATCTCCCGCCGGCTGCGGCGGCTGGACCTGGCGGTGCTCTTCGCCGGCGCGGCACGCACGTCGCTGTTCGAGGGCGCTCCGCTGACCCTGACCAGCGAGGACGCCGCCGAGGCCGCCCACGCGCTGCGGGCGCGCAACATCGTGCCCGTGCACACCCGCGGGTGGGCCCACTTCAGCGAGGGCCCCGACGAGGTGCGGAAGGCGTTCGCCGGGGCGGGCCTGAGCGACCGGCTGCACGTCCTGGAACCGGGTGAAAGCACCGTGATCCGCTAACGTCGGGGGCGTGATCGAAACCGGATTGCGTGGCCGGACGGTGCTGGTGACCGGTGGCGCGGGTGGCATCGGCGCGGCGATCAGCCGGGCGTTCGCCGCCGAGGGGGCGCGCGTCGCGGTGCACCACCTGGCGGAGGACGCGCCGCCGCCGGAGGGTGGCGAGTGGGCGCACGTGACGCCCGCGGCCGAGGTGGCGGTTTCGCTGGCCCGGGAGCTGGGCGGGATCGCGGTCGCGGCGGACTTGGCCGACCCGGACGGTCCACGGCGCCTGGTGGCCGAGGTGGCGGAGCGGCTCGGTCCGGTGCAGGTGCTGGTCAACAACGCGGCGCACTGCGAGACGCCGGACACGATCGACGCGTTGTCGGCGTCGTCGCTGGAGCGGCACTACCGGGTCAACGCGGTGGCGCCCGCGCTGCTGATCGCGGAGGTGGCCCGCCTGCGGGGCGCGGAACCGCCGTGCGTGGTGAACATCTCGACGGACAGCGCCCGGGCCTTCCCGGGGCAGATCGGATACGGCACGTCGAAGGCGGCGCTGGAGGCCCTGACGCGGGCGAGCGCGCTGGACCTGGGCGCGCAGGGGATCCGGGTGAACGCGGTCGCGCCGGGGCCGGTGCAGACGGGCTGGATGAGCGCCGCGCTCGAGGAGGAGGTGCGCGGCCTGGTGCCGCTCGGCCGGGTGGGTGAGCCGGAGGACATCGCCGACGCGGTGGTTTTCCTGGCGTCGCGGCAGGCGCGCTGGATCACGGGTCAGGTGCTCCAGGTGGCGGGCGGGCACGCGCTTTGAGGCTTGCCCACGCGGGCTGGTAGCCGGCAACCCAGCCCGCGGCGCCGCGCCGGCCGTGGGCGGGGCACCCGGACAACCGACCGGCGATCCTCAGCCCGCCGTATCCCGGAACCGTCGCTCGAACGTCTCGCGTCCCCGCTCCGTCAGTGCGCCCCACAGGCGCAGCCGGGCCATGCCGCCGTCCGGGTGGATGTCCAGGCGCACCTCGCTCAGTTCGCGCGGCTCCGGCACCAGGAAACGGTGCCTCGTGTCCGGTTGGAGGCGCGTGCGCGGCAACACCTCGAACCACGGGCCGTCCAGGCGGCCGCTCAGCGACGCCCACCCGGGCGCGTTGCCCTTGAAGTGCGTGGTGTCCAGCTCAGCCAGCCGCGGCACGCCCGCGCCCGCCAGCGCCACCGACACCCAGTCGTTGCCGTCGTCGCGGCGGCGGGCCGTTTCCCAGCCCTCCCCCATCACCGCGGCGAAACCGGGCGAGATCAGGTTCGACGGCGACGAGTAGAACATGTTCGAGCACCCCGTCACCCGCGCGCCGTTCTCCAGCGCGGCCAGGTCCAGCGCCGCCGGGTCGACCAGCCGCGGGTCGGCCACCGGCGCGCCGTGCACCCGGAACCGCGCGACTCCCCCGTCCGGGTGGATCGTCAGCCGCACGTGCGTCCAGCGCCGCCCCGAGGACACGGCGAAGAAGTTCTCCGAGTCACCCCGCACCTCCGATTTCGGCACCAGCGGCGTCCACTCCAGCTCCAGCAACTCGGCCGGGCTCGGATACCCGTCGACCGCCACCGCCTCCACCGACGCGAACGGCGGGTAGTTCCCGGTGAAGAACGCCGTGTCGACCACCACCCCGGCCACCACACCCGGCAACCCGAGACGCACGATCGCCTGGTCGACGCCCGGCTCCCGGCGCCGCCGCGTCTCCCACCCGTCGTAGATCTGCCCCTTGTGCCCGAAGTTCCACGGCCGGAACTCCGCGGGCCCCGGCTTGATCAGGTTCTCCCGCTCGGCGAAGGCCTCGTCGTTGGCCCACACCACGCTGCCACCGGCCCGGCGCGACGCCAGATCCGGCTCATGAGTCCACTCCGGACGCTCGGTCAACACTGCCCTCGATTCAGCAACTCGCCCCGGGGATCGTCCCCGGTGACTTCCTGGCCCCGCAACCACGTCTGCCGCACCACACCCCGCAACGGGCTGCCGTCGTAGGCGCTCACCGGGTTCCGGTGACGCAGCTTCGCGACGTCCACCACGAACTCCTCGTCCGGCGCGAACACGCAGAAGTCGGCGTCGTACCCGGCCGCGATCCAGCCCTTGCGCGTCATCCCGGCCAGCTCGGCCGGACGCGTCGCCATCCAGCGCACCACGTCCGCCAGCCCATGCCCACGCTGCGCGGCGCCGCTCCACACCGCGGGCAGCCCGACCTGCAACCCGGAAATCCCGCCCCACGCCGCACCGAAGTCGCCGCTGTCGAACCGCTTCAGCTCCGGCGTGCACGGCGAATGGTCGCTCACCACGCAGTCGATCACGCCGTCGGCCAGCCCCTGCCACAGCAGCTCGCGGTTGCCCGCCTCGCGGATCGGCGGGCAGCACTTGAACTGCGTCGCGCCGTCGCGGATCTCCTCCGCCGCGAAACTCAGGTAGTGCGGGCACGTCTCGACCGTCAGCGCGACCCCCTCGGCCCGGGCCGCCGAGATCATCGGCAGCGCGTCCGACGAGGACAGGTGCAGGATGTGCGCCCGCGCCCCCGTGCGCCGCGCCAGCTCGATGACCCGCGCGATCGCCCGGTTCTCCGCCTCCCGCGGCCGCGACGCGAGAAATCCCGAGTACCGCGGGCCGTGCGGCCGGGGTGCGGCGTCGATCGTCGGGGCGTCCTCGGCGTGCACGATCATCAACGCGCCCAGTCCGGCGAGGATCCGCAGGTCCGCCTCCAGTTCGGCGTCGTCCAGCGGCGGGAACTCGTCGACGCCGGAGTGCAGCAGGAAGCACTTGAACCCGAACACCCCGGCCTCGTGCAGCGCCGCCAGGTGACCGCCGTTGCCGGGGATCGCGCCGCCCCAGAAGCCGACGTCCACGTGCACGCGTCCGGCCGCGGCCTTCCGCTTCACCTCCAGCGCGTCCGGGTCGACCGTCGGCGGCAGGCTGTTCAGCGGCATGTCCACGATCGTGGTCACGCCGCCCGCCGCGGCCGCCCGGGTGGCCGTCTCGAAGCCCTCCCACTCGCTGCGGCCGGGGTCGTTGACGTGCACGTGCGTGTCGACGAGCCCCGGCATCAGGACGACGTCGTCGCCCAGCTCGACCACCCGGTCGCCGGACAACGCCGCACCCGGTTCGACGGCCACGATCCGCCCACCCGAGACACCCACCGAGCACGGCCCGGTACCCGCGGCCGTGATCGCGCGCCGCGCCCGGAAGACCAGTTCCACCCGCACTCCTTTCGTCCGCTTCCAGTTTCCCCGCCCGGGCCGTTACCGTGCCGACGTGGAACTGGAAGCCGAGTTCACCACCGAACCGTTCCGCGGCGAAGGCGAGCCGCCCGAGCACGCCGTCCGGGCCCGGACCGCCGCCGAGCGGGCCGGGCTGTCCGTGGACTTCGGCCCGCTCGGCACCACCGCCCGCGGCGACGCGGACGCCCTGCTCGACGCGCTCCCGGCCATCGCCAGGGCCGCGCTGGCCGGCGGCGCGACCCGCCTGACCCTGCAGCTGTCCACGCCGGCCGCCGCCCGGGAACCGGCCGGCGCCCCGCCCACCACGGTGGAGCGGCTGATCACCGAGGTCGAGCGGGAGCTCGGCACCCGGCTGGCCGACCTGGACCGGCCCGGCAAGCAGCGTGCCGTGCGCCTGCTGGAGGAACGCGGCGCGTTCGCCCTGCGCAAGGCCGCGCCCACCGTCGCCGAAGCACTCGGCGTCACCCGGTTCACGGTCTACAACTATCTCAATCGCCAGCCCTGACTTCAACAAATTGTTGACGCTCGTCGAACACGACCGTAACGTCTTTTTCCCAGAATCGGCAGCACCGTGATCCGGAGGAACACTTGACTGTCACGCTCGCCGAGTTCAACACCGCACCCGCCGACGAAGCCAGGGACCTGCTCACCGCGTGCCTGGACGTCCCGCGCTGGGTCGACGCGGTGCTGGCCGGACGGCCCTACCCCGATCTCGCCGCGCTGACCGCCGCGGCCCGCCGCACCCTGACCGCGGACGAGACCAGGCGGGCCATCGCGGCGCATCCGCGGATCGGCGACCGATCCGCGGGCGGCTGGTCGCGCGCCGAACAGTCCGGTGTGGACGATGACGCGGCCGCGCAGTTCCGCGCCGCCAACGCCGAGTACGAGGAGCGGTTCGGGCACGTGTTCCTGGTCCGCGCGAGCGGGCGCAGCGGCGAGGAACTGCTGGCGAACCTGCGGGAGCGGATGCACCACGACCCGGACACCGAACTGGCGGTCGCCGGGCGGGAGCTGGTCGAGATCGCCGTGCTGCGGCTGGACAAGGCGGTGACCGCATGAGCCTGGTGACCACCCACGTCCTCGACACCGCCGCCGGCCGCCCGGCCGCGGGCGTCCCGGTCCGGCTGGAAACGGGCGACGGCACCCCCATCGCCCGGGGCCGCACCGACGACGACGGCCGCATCCGCGACCTCGGCCCGGACGAACTGGACCCCGGCGTCTACCGGCTGGTCTTCGACACCGGCGCCCACCTCGGCCCGGACGCGTTCTTCCCCGAGGTCACGGTGTCCTTCCGGATCTCCGACGGCACGCAGCACCACCACGTGCCGGTGCTGCTGAGCCCGTTCTCCTACTCCACCTACCGCGGGAGCTGACCATGGGGATCACGCTGGGCCCGAACCAGTACGGCAAGGCCGAGGTCCGCCTGGTCACGGTGACCCGCGCCGGGGACGTGCACCACCTCAAGGACCTCACCGTGTCCACCGCGCTGCGCGGTGACCTCGCGAAAACCCACCTGACCGGCGACAACTCCGACGTGGTCGCCACCGACACGCAGAAGAACACGATCTACGCCTTCGCCAAGGAGAGCCGGGTCGGCGAGATCGAGGACTTCGGGCTGCGGCTGGGACGGCACTTCGTCGGCGAGTTCGGCCAGATCACCGGCGCGCGCATCACGATCGACGAGCACGGCTGGGACCGCATCCCGGTCGGTGGCCGCCCGCACGACCACGCCTTCTCCCGCTCGGGCGAGGAAAAACGCACCACCGTGGTGACGATCGAGAACGACCGCGCGTGGGTCGTGTCCGGCCTGCGCGACCTGGTCGTGCTCAAGTCGACCGGCTCGGAGTTCCACGGCTTCCCGCGCGACAGGTACACGACGCTGGCCGAGACCGACGATCGCATCCTGGCCACCGCCGTCACCGCCCAGTGGCGCTACCAGGGCAGCGACCTCGACTGGCGCACGAGCTTCGCCGAGATCCGGCGGATCCTGCTGGAGACCTTTGCCACGAAACACAGCCTCTCGCTGCAGCAGACCCTGTACGCGATGGGCGAAGCGGTTCTGGAAGAACGCGGTGAGGTGGCCGAGATCCGGCTGTCGATGCCGAACAAGCACCACTTCGTGGTGGACCTCAGCCCGTTCGGGCTCACCAACGACAACGAGGTCTTCCACGCCGCGGACCGTCCGTACGGTCTGATCGAAGGAACCGTCCTGCGCGACGACGCGGAGGACCCGGGCCCCGCCTGGCGGTAGCGCCGGGCGAGTTGGGAGAACCCGCGTGACCACGACCGCCGCACCGGCAACGGAGATCCACCCGGTCGACCGCAAACCCCCGGCTCTGCAACTGGTCGTCGGCGGCGTGCAGCACGTCGCCGCGATGTACGCCGGCGTCGTCGCCCCGCCGCTGATCATCGGCAGCGCCGTCGGCCTGTCCGGCGGTCAGCTGAGCCTGCTGATCAGCGCGAGCCTGTTCACCGCGGGTCTGGCGACCCTGCTGCAGACCCTCGGCGTGTGGCGGTTCGGCGCCCGGTTGCCGCTGGTCAACGGCGTCACGTTCGCCAACGTGGCCCCGGTGCTGGCGATCGTGCAGCAGCACGGGCCGCAGAACGCACTGGGCATCGTCTACGGCGCCACGCTGGTCGGCGCCGCGCTGCTGGTGCTCGCCGCGCCGTTCTTCTCGCGGCTGACGCGGTTCTTCCCGCCGCTGGTGACCGGCACGGTCATCACGCTCATCGGGGTGTCGCTGCTGCCGGTGGCGGTCGACTGGATCTCCAGCCAGCAGGATTCCGCCGAACCGCACGGCATCCTGCTCGCCGCGATCACGCTGCTGGCGGTGCTGGCGTTCAACCGGTTCCTGCCCGGGTTCTGGAGCCGGATCGCGCTGCTGCTCGGCCTGGTCGTCGGCACGCTGATCGCGTGGCCGCTGGGCGAGGTCGACACGTCGACCTTCCGCGAGGCGCCGGCCTTCGGCGTGGCGAGCCCGTTCCACTTCGGCACCCCGGCGTTCGACATCGCGGCGATCGTCTCGATGGCGATCGTGATGATCGTGATCATGGCCGAGAGCACCGCGGACATGCTCGCGCTGGGCGAGGTGGTCGGCCGCCCGACCGGGCAGCGCACGCTCGCCGACGGCCTGCGCGCGGACGGGGTCGCGACCGCGGTGTCCACCGTGTTCGGCGGGTTCGCGTGCACGGCGTTCGCGCAGAACGTCGGGCTGGTCGCGCTGACCCGGATGTTCAGCCGGTTCGTCGTGGCCGCGTGCGGCGCGATCCTGGTGCTGCTGGGCCTGTTCCCGGTCGCGGGCGGAGTGGTCGCGCTGGTGCCGCAGCCGGTGCTCGGCGGCGCCGGGCTGGTGCTGTTCGGCAGCGTCGCGGTCAGCGGCGTCCGGACCCTGGCCACGGCCGCGTTCGACCGCCCGGCGAACGTGACGATCGTGGCGGCCGCGCTGGGCATCGGGATCATCCCGATCGCCGCGCCGGAGTTCTACGCGCACTTCCCGTCGGCCGTGCAGACCGTGCTCGACTCCGGCATCAGCGCGGGCTGCGTGGTGGCCGTGGTGCTCAACCTGATCTTCGGGACGCGACGGGAACGAACTCCCGCAGCAGGTTCGTGAGCAGTTCCGGCTGGTCCTCCGGCACGAGCGTGTAGCTGCCGGGCACCTCGACCAGCCGCGCGTCCGGGAACAGCCGCGCCAGCCGCGGCCCGTGCTCGCGGGGCATGAGCTTGTCCTCCGCCGCCCACACCACGAGCACGGGCCCGGTGAACTCCCCCAGCCGGTCCGACCACGCCAGCAGCGTCTCCTTCGGCGGCGTGTGCAGGCCGTACTTCAGCATGTCCCGCATGATCGCCGGGTTCTCGCGAGCCGGGCGGAACCAGCCGTCCACGACCTCGGGTGGCACCGGTGTCTTGCTCATCCACCCCCACGAGCCCGGCGCGCGCTGGACGAACCGGAACTTCAGCAGGTGCAGCATCGCCTTGAGACCGCCGGGGATCCGCGCGACGCGGACGAGCATGCGCCCGGAAAAGCCGGGCGGGTAGTTGTCGAACGCCTCACACGCCACCAGGACCAGGCGGGCGAGGCGGTCGGCGAGCCCCTCGGAGATCAGGAACTGCGCGCCGCCCCAGTCGTTGAGGACCAGGGTCACGTCCCGCAGGTCGAGCTTCTCCAGGAACTCGGCCAGCAGCCGCACGTGACCACGCAGCGACAGGTCGGCGTCCGGTTTCATCGGTTTCTTGTGCGCGCCCAGCGGCCAGTTCGGCAGCACGCACCGGTACTCCCCCAGGCCCGGCACGACCTTGCGCCACACGGTGTTGTCGATGGTCAGGCCGTGCAGGAAGACGATCACCGGCCCCCCACCGCCGGTGTCGTCGTACTCGATCGTCCCCGCGGACAGCTCCACCTCGGGCATCATCGCCCCCTCGGATTTGATAGATCGCTCTAGCGGGAGAGTAGCTAGGATCAGTGACGTGGGCAACACCAGAGAACGGATCCTGGCCGCGAGCGCCGAGCTGTTCCGGCGCAACGGCTACACCGGGACCGGCCTGAAGCAGATCGTCGGCGAGGCGAGCGCGCCGTTCGGCTCGATCTACCACTTCTTCCCGGGCGGCAAGGAACAGCTGGCCGAAGAGGTCATCCGGACGTCGGGGATGGAGTACGCGAAGCTGTTCGACCTGCTGATCGCCCCGGCGCCGGACCTGATCACCGGGCTGGAGCAAGCCTTCGCCGCCGCGGCGGTGACCCTGCGGGAGACCGGCTACGCCGACGCGTGCCCGATCGCCACCGTGGCGCTGGAGGTCGCCAGCACTAACGAGACCCTGCGCCGCGCGACGGCGGACGTGTTCACCGCGTGGATCGACACCGGAACGGGGGTGTTCACCCGGTTCGGCCTGTCCGCGGACGACGCCCGCCGGCTGACCGTCGCGGTGATCACCGGCCTGGAAGGCGCGTTCGTGCTCAGCCGTTCGCTGCGGAACGTCGAACCACTGGCGATCGCCGGTGAGGCCGCGGTGGCGATGGCCCGGGAAATGCTCACCCGTCCCGGCCGTGGGTAGTGTCGGGTTCATGAGCACTTCCATCGATCTGCACGGGCAACCGCACGTCGACCGCTACCTCGAGACCGACGGCGAGGACGGCTACTACTGGCGCAACGGGACGACGATCCTGATCCTGTTCACCAAGGGCCGCAAGTCCGGTCAGGAGCGCAAGCACGCCCTGATCTTCCGCGAGCACGAGGGCGCCTACCTGCTGGTGGCGTCCAATGGCGGCACCGACACGCCGCCCGCCTGGTTCGTCAACCTCCAGGCCGACCCGAACGTCGAGGTCCAGGTCAAGGGCGAGCGCTTCCGGGCCGTCGCCCGGGTCGCCACCCCCGAGGAGAAGCCCGCGATGTGGGCGAAGATGACCGAGGCCTGGCCGGACTACGACGAGTACCAGAAGAAGACCACGCGGGAGATCCCCGTGGTCGTGCTGGAACGCGCCTGATCCCGGCCGCGGGTCCCGGTCAGCCGGCGATGTGCTCCGGCCGCACCGGGATCCGCGGCAGGTCCTTGCCCGTCGCGGCGCGGATGGCCGCCACGATCGCCGGAGTGGAGGAGATCGTGGGCGGCTCGCCGACGCCGCGCAGGCCGTAGGGCGCGTTCGGGTCGGCCAGTTCCAGCACGTCGATGTCCATCGGCGGCATGTCGAGCACCGTCGGAATCAGGTAGTCGGTGAACGACGGGTTGCGGATCTTCCCCTCGTGCGTCTGGATCTCCTCCATCACCGCCAGCCCGAGGCCCTGCGCCGAGCCGCCCTGGATCTGGCCCAGCACGGCCTGCGGGTTGAGCGCCCGCCCGACGTCCTGGGCGCAGTCCAGCGCGACCACCTTGACCAGGCCCAGTTCGGTGTCCACGTCCACCACCGCCCGGTGCGCGGCGAACCCGTACTGCACGTGCGCGTTGCCGGCGCCGGTCTCCGGATCGAGGACGTCGGTCGGCCGGTGCCGCCACTCCACGGTCTCGTCGTAGACGTCGTCGCCGAGCACGTCGGCCAGGTCCGCGACCACACCGTCCCGGGTGGACACCACCTTGCCGCCCACCAGCTCCGCGTCCGGCGCGCCGATCCGCTTGGTCAGCGCCGTGCGCACCGCCAGGCACGCGGCCCGCACCGCTCCCCCGGTCATGTACGTCTGGCGCGACGCCGAGGTCGATCCCGCGTTGCCGATCGAGGTGTCCATCGGCAGGATCGTCACCTGCTCCACGCCCAGCTCGGTCCGCACGATCTGCTGCAGCACCGTCACCAGGCCCTGCCCGACTTCG
This sequence comes from Amycolatopsis ruanii, assembly GCF_003385175.1. Classification (NCBI taxonomy): domain Bacteria; kingdom Bacillati; phylum Actinomycetota; class Actinomycetes; order Pseudonocardiales; family Pseudonocardiaceae; genus Amycolatopsis; species Amycolatopsis ruanii. Next base: position 77,963 of record NZ_PQHY01000020.1, on the reverse strand, counting down.
CACGCCGCGGTCTGCACGGTCGCGGCCGCTTCGCCACCGACGACCCGCAGCTGCACGCGCGCGGTCGAGTAGTCGTCGAAGCCCTCGGAGAAGCAGATGTTCTTGATCCCGACGGCGTACCCGACTCCACGGACCACGCCCTCCCCGTGGGTGGTGTTCGAGACCCCGCCGGGCAGCGTCCGCAGGTCCCGCTCACCGGACGGTTCGGGCGGCAGTGGTTTGGCGGCCACCCGCCGCACCAGCTCCGCAACCGGGGCGGCGGAGTCCACGATCTGCCCGGTCGGCATGCGCGACCCCTCGCTCATCGCGTTGCGGACCCGCACCTCGACCGGGTCCAGCCCACACGCCCGGGCCAGTTTGTCCATTTGCGACTCGTAGGCGAACGCGGCCTGCACCGCGCCGAAGCCGCGCATCGCGCCGCACGGCGGGTTGTTGGTGTACGCGCCCCAGCAGTCGACCTCGACGTTGTCCACGTTGTACGGCCCCACACCGAGGGTCGCGGCGTTGGCGACCACCGCGCTGGTGGACGAGGCGTACGCGCCGCCGTCGAGGAAGAGCTTCGCCTTGACGTAGACCAGCTTCCCGTCCCGGTCGGCGCCGTGCTCGTAGTACATCTTCGCCGGATGCCGGTGCACGTGGCCGTAGAACGATTCCTCGCGGTTGTAGACCATCTTCACCGGCTTGCCGGTGTGCAGCGCGAGCAGGCACGCGTGGATCTGGATGGACAGGTCCTCGCGCCCGCCGAACGCGCCGCCGACCCCGCCGAGCGTGAGCCGCACCTTGTCCTCGGGCAGCCCGAGCGCGGCGACGATCTGCCGCTGGTCGACGTGCAGCCACTGCGTCGCGACGTACAGGTCGACGCCGCCGTCCTCGGCCGGGACCGCGAGGCCGGACTCCGGCCCCAGGAACGCCTGGTCCTGCATGCCCACCTCGTAGACACCCGACACCACCACGTCGGCGGTCGGGGACTTCTCGCCGCGCCGGATCGGGACGTGCCGGACGACGTTGCCGTTCGGGTGCACCTTCGGCCCGTCGCCGCGCACGTCCCGCTCGGCGTCGGTGACCGGGTCCAGCACCTCGTAGTCCACGCGAATGCGCTTCATCGCGCGGCGCGCGGTCTCCGGGTGGTCGGCCGCCACGAGCGCGACCGGTTCGCCCTCATAACGCACCACGTCGACGGCCAGCACCGGCTGGTCCGGGTGCTCCAGGCCGTACCGGTTCACGCCCGGCACGTCCTCGTGCGTCAGCACCGCCTCGACGCCGGGCACCTTGAGCGCCTCGGTGATGTCGATGCCGGTGATGCGCGCGGACGGGTGCGGGCTGCGCAGGGTCACGCCCCACACCATGTCCTCGTGCCACAGGTCCGACGAGTAGGCGAACTCGCCGCGCACCTTCACGATCCCGTCCGGGCGGCGCGGGCTGCTGCCGATACCGTCCGTCGTGGTGGCCCGCTCGACCGACGTGGTCATCGCAACCTCCTGCTCGCGGCGGCCAGCTCGCCCGCGATCGCGGTTTCGTCGTCCGTGCGCAGCTCGCCGTCTTCGACCACCGTCCGGCCGCCGACGAGCAGCCGCTTCACCGGTGGGGTCGTGCCGAGGACGAGGGCGGCCACCGGGTCCTCGATGCCGGCGTAGCGCAGGCCGGTCAGGTCCCACACGGCCAGGTCGGCGAGCTTGCCGGGTTCGATCGAGCCCAGCTCGCCGTCCCGCCCGAGGCAGCGCGCGCCGCCCATCGTGCCCATCCACAGCGCCTCGCGGACGGTCAGCGCGGTGGGGCCGCCGCGTTGCCGTGCCTGCAGCAATGCCTGGTGCAGTTCCTCGCCGAGCCCGCCGGACTCGTTCGACGCCGCACCGTCGACTCCGAGACCGACCGGCGCGCCCGCGTCCAGCAGACCGCGCACCGGGGCGATCCCGGTGCCCAGGCGGCCGTTGGAGGTGGGGCAGTGCGCCGAGCCGGTGCGGGTCGCGCCGAGGCGGCGGATCGCGGCGTCCTCCAGGTGGACGGTGTGGGCGAGCCACACGTCGTCGCCGAGCCAGCCCAGCTTGTCGGCGTACTCGGCGGGGGTGCAGCCGTTCTCGGCCACGCACTGCTCTTCCTCGTCCAGCGTCTCGGCGAGGTGGGTGTGCAGCCGGACTCCCGTGCGGCGGGCGAGATCCGCGGCCTGACGCATCAGCTGCTCGCTCACGGTGAACGGCGAGCACGGCCCGGCCGCGATCCGGATGCGCGCGCCGGGTGCCGGGTCGTGGTGGGCGTGGATGGCCGCCTCGGTGCCGATGAGCGCGGCTTCGGTGGTCTCCACCAGGTTGTCCGGGGGCAGGCCGCCGTCGGACTCGCCGCGGTCCATCGACCCGCGCACGAGGTGCGCGCGCACGCCGATCCGGTTCGTCGCGGCGACGAGTGCCTCGATCTGGTCGCCGCTGTCGTGCGGGAAGACGTAGTGGTGGTCGGCGACCGTGGTGCACCCGGTCAGCGCGAGGCGCGCCATGCCGGCGGTCGCGGCGGCGTGGGTGATGCCGGCATCCAGCCGCTTCCAGATCGGGTACAGGTGGACCAGCCACTCGAACAGCGTGGCGTCGGCCGCGAGCCCGCGGGTGGCCCACTGGTACAGGTGGTGGTGGGTGTTGACCAGGCCGGGCGTGATCAGGCAGCCGGTCAGATCGACCCGATCCCCCGCGACCCCGGCGCGCCCTGCGCCGACGGCGGTGATGGTGTCGCCGTCGATCACGACGTGCCCGCTGCGGTGCTCGGTGCCGTCCGCATCGACCGTCGCGATGGCCGCGTTCTCCAGGATCAGGGTCATTTCGCCGCCGCCCGCACCGCATCGAGGATCTTCTCGTAACCCGTGCAGCGGCACAGGTTGCCGGCCAGCGCCTCGCGGATCTCCTCGTCGCTCGGGTTCGGCACCCGGTTGAGCAGATCGTGCGCGGCGACCACCAGACCGGGCGTGCAGAACCCGCACTGCACCGCACCCGCGTCCACAAAGGACTGCTGGACCGGGTCGAGCCGGTCGCCCTCGGCCAGCCCCTCGACCGTGCGCACCTCGCGGCCCTCGGCCTGACCGGCGGCGACCAGGCACGCGCACACCGGGGTGCCGTCCAGGTAGACCGTGCAGGACCCGCATTCGCCCTGCTCACACGCGTTCTTCGAACCGGGCAGGCCGAGCCGTTCGCGCAGCAGGTAGAGCAGGCTCTCGCCCTCCCACACGTCGTCGGCCTGCCGGGCCTCGCCGTTGACCGTCACGTTCACGCGCATGTCCGCTCACTTCCCACGTAGTCCTGCCAGGCCCAGCCGAGGGTGCGGCGGGCCAGCACCGCCAGCGCGTGCCTGCGGTACTCCGCGGTGCCACGCACGTCGTCGATCGGCGCGGCGGCCGAAGCGACCAGCTCGCCGAAGCGCCGCTTGGCCGAGTCGCGCAGCGGCGCGGGCGAGTCCCACGGCAGTTCGCCGGCCAGGAACTCCTCAGCCTCGGTGGCGCGGCGCGGGGTGGGCGCCGCGGAGCCGATCGCCGCGCCCGCGCGCCGGTGCTCCGGATCGAGCGCGACGGCGAACGAGCACACCGCGATGACCATCGCGTTGCGGGTGCCGACCTTCGAGAACTGCTGCGGCGCGGTCGCGACCGGCAGGTGCACCGCCACGATCAGCTCATCGGCCGCCAGGCTGTGCTTCTTCACGCCGACGTAGAAGTCGTCGGCCTCGATGAACCGGGTGCCGCGGGTGGAGGCGACCTCGACCCGCGCGCCCGTCGCCAGCAGCACCGGGTGCGTGTCCCCGGCGGGTGAGGCGGCGCCGAGGTTGCCGCCGACCGTGCCGCGGTTGCGGATCTGCGGTGAGCCGACCGTGCGGGACGCCATCGCCAGCGCGGGCAGTTTTTCACCCAGCTCAGCGATCAGGCGCGTGTAGGACACACCCGCGCCCAGCCGGACCACGCCGTCCTCGACGGTCCACTCGGCGAGTTCCGCGACCCGGGTCAGGTCGAGCAGCGCGTCCGGACGGCGGTGGTCGAAGTTCAGCTCGACCATGACGTCCGTGCCGCCCGCCAGTGGCACGGCGTCCGGGCGCTCCGCCTTCGCGGCGAGCGCCTCGGCCAGGTTCGCCGGTCGCAGGAAGTCCATGGATAGCAGTAGACGCCTGTGACGGGGGCACCGGCAACGGCAGCGCAGTACGAACCGACAGCAGCGTGCGGGCCCGCGTTTGTGCTTTCCTACAACCCTGATGACGACGGTGAAAACACTGCTGGAGATCCCGGAACTGCGGCTGCGGCTGCGCACCGGCGCCGGGCTGCTCGGGCGCGAAGTCAGCCGGATCTACGTGACCGAGCTGCCCGATCCGAGCCGGTACGTCTCGGCGGGCGAGGTCGTCCTGAGCGGGCTGCTGTGGTGGCGGCAGCCGGGGGACGCACGGCCGTTCGTCGCCGCGCTCGCCCGGGCCGGGGTCGCCGCGCTCGCCGCGTCCGGCGCGGACACCGGCGGGATTCCGCCGGACGTGGTGCAGGCGTGCGCGCAGCACCGGATCCCGCTGCTGGAGGTGCCCGCCGACCTGTCGTTCGCGGTGATCACCGAGCGCGTGGTGCTGGAGCTGGCCGCGCGGCTGGGCCGGGAGCCGGGCGGTGCCCGCAAACGCTTGCTGGCCGCGGCGACCGAGGACATCTCGCTGCCCGCGCTGCTGCGGCAGGGCGCGGTCGAACTGGGCGCGCCGTGCTGGGTGCTGTCCGGGACGGGCCGGGTGGTCGCGGGCACGGCCGAACCGCCACCGGCGGACCTGGTCGCGCACGTCGTGCCCGGCCGGGACGTGACGGTCCACGACGGGTACGCGCTGCTCCCGGTCGGCGGGAGCTTCGCGGTGCCGTGGCTGCTGGCGGTCGGGCACCCCGAGCCGGGTGAGCTGGCCGGAGAGCTGGCCGAGCTGGTGCGGCTGGCGCGGGCACGGGCGGACCAGGTGCGGCGCATGGCGGGCCGCGCCGCCGAACCGCTGCTCCAGGCGCTCGCCGACGGGAGCCCGGTCACGGGCGCCTTCGCCGCGTCCGGCCTGCCCTCGGACGCCGAGATCCGGGTGCTGCTCGCGCGGGCGCCGGACGACGACCCGGACCTGGCGGCGGAGGTGCTGGCCGAACTCCTCGCCGGCGCGCGACCGGTGGTCGGCGTCGTCGGCGAGGACGCCTACGCGCTGGTGGCCGGGCCGGGGAACTGGATGCGCGCGGCCGGTGAGGCGCTGGCGCGGCTGGACCGGCTGATGTCGTTGTCGCGGTTCCGCCTGGGGTCCGGCGGGCCGGCGTCGGTCGAGGGCCTGCACGGCGCGACGCAGGAGGCCCGCCACGCGGTCGAGCTGGCGGCCCGGCGCGGCGGGCGGATCGAGCTGGTCGCGGGCGAGGACATCGCGGTGCACCAGCTGCTGGCCGCCGGCGCGCCGGACGAGCTGCGCCGCTCGGTGCGGGCGCGGGTGCTCGGGCCGCTGCTCGCCTACGACGCGGCACAGGGCACGGACCTCGTGCACACCGTGCTGGTCTACCTGGAGTGCTCCAGCTCGCCGACAGCGGCGGCGCGGGCGCTGCACGTCCACGTCAACACGCTGCGGTACCGGATCGCGCGGGCCTCGGAGCTGCTCGGCGTGGACCTCAACGACTTCGTCGCCCAGGTGGACGTGTACCTCGCGCTTCTGGTTACCGTCTAGTCCGGCTAGATGGTAACGTCCCGGGCATGGAGCGATTCGAGACATCGGGCGGGACCGTGCGCTGGGCTTCCTCGGGTTCGGGCCCGCCGGTCGTGTTGCTGCACGGGACGCCGTTTTCGTCGTACGTGTGGCGGGACATCGCGGCCGCGCTGAGCGAGCGGCACGAGGTGTTCGTGTGGGACATGCTGGGGTACGGGCAGTCCGAGAAACGGGCCGGTCAGGACGTGTCGCTGGGGACGCAGGCTTCGGTGTTCGCGGCGTTGCTGGAGCACTGGGGGCTGGAGTCGCCGTCGGTGGTGGCGCACGACTTCGGCGGGGTGGTCGCGCTGCGGGCGCACCTGCTGCACGGCGCGCGGTACCAGCGGCTGGCGCTGGTGGACGCCGTGGCGATCGCGCCGTGGGGGACGTCGTTCTTCCGCCTGGTGCGCGACAACCCGGCGGTGTTCGAGCGGCTGCCGTCGCACCTGCACGAGGCGATCGTGCGCACCCAGACGGCGACCGCTTCCGCCCCGGGCCTGCGCGGCGGGGTGCTGGACGACCTGGTCGCGCCGTGGCTCGGCGCGGAGGGGCAGGCCGCGTACTACCGCCAGATCGCGCAGGCGGACCAGCGGTTCACCGACGAGATCGAGCCGCTGCTGGGCTCCCTGGACCTGCCGGTGCTGGTCGGCTGGGGCGAGGCGGACGAGTGGATCCCCGCCGAGCAGGGCAAGGACCTGGCATCCCGGATCCCCGGCGCGCGGCTGAAGCTGTTCCCCGGCGCCGGACACCTGGTGCAGGAGGACGCACCGGCCGCACTGACCGCGACCCTGCTGGACTTCCTGACCTGAACGCAGAACTCACCCGCACGAACGCAGAACTCACCGCCAGGAGCGTGGGACTCGCACCCACCGCGCGAGTCCCACGCTCCGCCGCGCGAGTCCCACGTTCCGGCGCGCGAGTTCCACGTTCCGGCGCGCGAGTCCCACGTTCCGGCGCGCGAGTTCCACGTTCCGGCGCGCGAGTCCCACGCTCCGGCGCGCGAGTTCTGCGGTCAGCCGCGGGGGGTCGCGTAGCTCTCCAGGTGGTCGCGGGTCAGGCCGGTCAGGTTTTCGACTTCGGCGGTGTCGGTGGCGCCGCAATCCAGGCCGCGCAACAGGAAACCAGCCAGCGCCCGGGCGGTGGCCGGCTCGTCGAGGACGCCGCTGTCCACCTGCGACGCGTAGTCCCGCAGCCGGGCCGCCGCCGCGGGCAGGCCCTCGCGGAAGAAGGCGTACGTCGCGGCGAAGCGGGTCGGCAGCTGGTGCGGGTGCAGGTCCCAGCCTTGGTAGAAGCCGCGCTCCAGAGACCGCCGCACGAGGCGCAGGTGCTCGCGCCACGCGGGCAGCAACGCCTCCCCCACCGGGAGCCTGTTCGTGGATCCGTCGGAGAGCCGAACCCCGGTCCCCGCGGCGCTGACCTGCATGAACGCCTTCGCGAAGTCGGCCACGGGGTGATCCATGCTCTGGTGCTCCGCGGCGATGCCCAGCCCGGCGCTGTAGTCGTAGGTGCCGTAGTGCAGCCCGCTGCACCGGCCCTCGGCGGCCTGCACGATCCGGGCCACCGCGACCCGCCCCTCACTGTCCACGATGGACTGCGCGGTCTCGATCTGCACTTCGAACCGCAGCGCGCCGTCCGGGAGCCCGTAGGCCGTCTCCAGGTGACCGAGCACCTCGGCGGCGGCCCCGACCTGCTCGACCGCCGTCACCTTCGGCAGCGTCACCACGAACCCGGCCGGCAGCTTGCCGTGCTCCAGCAGCCCGGACAGGAACACGTCCAGCGTCCGGATGCCGCGACGACGGGTCGCGCGCTCGAAGCTCTTGAACCGGATGCCGCAGAACGGCGTCGCCGGGTTCTCCGCGAGCACGCGGCCGGCCGTGAGAGCCGCTTCGTCCTCGGTGTCGTCGCCGGGGCGGCCGTAGCCGTCCTCGAAGTCGATCCGCAGGTCTTCGATCGGCTCGGTGACCAGCTTGCGCCGCACCCGCTCGGCCACGGCCGGGTCCAGGCCGAGCGCGCCGCCGTCGGAGTCGAACACCGCCCGCGCCTGCTCGCCCCAGCGGGCGGCCAGGTCGGCGGTGTACCGGTGCGCCGGCACGTAGACCGTGTGCACCGGCTGACGCCCGGACGGCTCACCGGGGTACCGCGCCACGACCCGCGCGTCCACTTCGGACAAGCGCGCGTCGATGCCCGCGTACACGTCCCCGGTGAGCCGTCCGGCCACGGTTACTTGATCCGCTCGTAGGCGGGCAGGGTCAGGAAGTCGACGAACTCGTCGGCGAGCGCGACCTCCTCGAAGATCTCGACCGCCGGGGTGAGCAGGTCGGCGGCGATCTGGCCGTCGAGCTCCTTGCGCACGTCGTCGAGCACCGACTTCACCAGCTCGCGGGTGACCTTCTGGCCGTTGTCGAGCTGGGTGCCGTTCTGCACCCACTGCCAGATCTGCGACCGCGAGATCTCCGCGGTCGCGGCGTCCTCCATCAGGTTGTGGATGCCGGCCGCGCCGTTGCCGCCCAGCCAGGAAGCGATGTAGCGGACACCGACGTCGACCGCGCCACGCAGGCCGGCCTCGGTGGCGCCGCCCTCGGTGCTGGCCACGTCGAGCAGCTGGTCGGCGGTCACCGACACGTCCTCACGCAGCCGGTCGAGCTGGTTCGGCTTGTCGCCGAGGACCTTGTCGAACTCCTCCTTGCACAGCTCGACCATGCCCGGGTGCGCGACCCAGGAGCCGTCGAAGCCGTCGTTGGCCTCGCGCGCCTTGTCGGCGTGGACCTTCTTCGAGGCGTTCTCGTTGACCTCGGGGTCCTTGCTCGGGATGAACGCGGCCATGCCGCCGATCGCGAACGCGCCGCGCTTGTGGCAGGTGCGGACCAGCAGCTCGGTGTAGGCACGCATGAACGGCGCGGTCATGGTGACGCTGTTGCGGTCCGGCAGCACGAACTTCTCGCCCGCGTCGCGGAAGTACTTGATGACGCTGAACAGGTAGTCCCAGCGGCCGGCGTTGAGGCCGGAGGCGTGCTCGCGCAGCTCGTAGAGGATCTCCTCCATCTCGAACGCGGCCGGGATGGTCTCGATCAGGACGGTCGCGCGGACGGTGCCGTGCTCGATGCCCAGCGTCTTCTCGGCGTGGGTGAACACGTCGTTCCACAGGCGGGCCTCGAGGTGGCTCTCCATTTTCGGCAGGTAGAAGTACGGGCCCTTGCCGCGCTCCAGCAGCTCCTTCGCGTTGTGGAAGAAGTACAGGCCGAAGTCGACCAGCGCGCCGACGCCCTTGCGGCCGCCGAAGGTCAGGTTGTGCTCGTCGAGGTGCCAGCCGCGGGGGCGCACCACGATCGTCGCCAGGTCGATGTCCTTGCGCAGCTCGTAGTGCTTGCCGTTCGAGTCCAGCTCGATGGTGCCGCGGATCGCGTCGTACAGGTTGACCTGGCCGCCGACGACGTTGTGCCAGTGCGGGGTGTTGGCGTCCTCGAAGTCGGCCAGCCACACCTTGGCGCCCGAGTTGAGGGCGTTGATCGTCATCTTGCGGTCGGTCGGGCCGGTGATCTCCACGCGGCGGTCGCGCAGGGCCGGCGGCGCCTCGGCGACGCGCCAGTCGCCCTCGCGGATCTCCTTGGTCTCGGGGAGGAAGTCCAGGCGCCCGGTGCGCTTGGCCTCCTCGCGCCGCTTGGCACGGGCGGCGAGCAGCTCGTCACGGCGAGCCGCGAAGTTCTCGTGCAGCCCGGCCAGGAAGTCCAGCGCTTCCCGGGTCAGGATCTCGTCGCCTCGCTCGACGGAGCCACCGAGCACCTCGACGTCAGCCATGCGGAACACTCCCAAGAAGACTTGCGGTTCGGTTTTTACATCCCGGACTATAGTTTCTACATAGCGGAAGCTCAATGTGAGGGAGTCGCGGTGGCCGAGGAGAAGGCGGGACGAGACGGCGGGGTCCAGTCGCTGCGCCGCGCGTTCGAGCTGCTCGAGCGGCTGGCCGACACCGGTGGCGAGGCCAGCCTGTCCGAGCTGGCGGCCACGTCGGGCCTGCCGATGCCGACGATCCACCGCCTGATCCGCACGCTGGTGCAGCTCGGTTACGTGCGGCAGAACACGAACCGGAAGTACGCGCTGGGGGCGCGGTTGATCCGCCTGGGCGAGCACGCGAGCATGCAGTTCGGCACGTGGGCGCGCCCCCTGCTGGCGGAGCTGGTCGAGGCGACCGGCGAGACGGCGAACCTGGCGGTCCTGGAGCGCGACGAGGTGGTGTACGTGTCGCAGGTGCCGTCGAAGCACTCGATGCGGATGTTCACCGAGGTCGGCCGCCGGGTCCTGCCGCACGGGACGGGCGTCGGGAAGGCGATCCTGTCGCAGCTGCCGCCGGAGGACGTGCGGGCGCTGCTGGACCGCACGGGGATGCCCGCGTACACCGAGCACACGTTCACCGACCCGGACGAGCTGCTGGCGCACCTGACCCAGGTGGCGGCGCAGGGCTACGCGGTGGACGAGAGCGAGCAGGAGCTGGGGGTGCGCTGCGTGGCGGTCCCGCTGACCGGCACACCGGCCCCCGCGGCGGTCTCGGTGTCCGGCCCCTCGGGACGGCTGACGAGGGAGGCGGTGGCGCGAATAGCCCCCCTGGTCCAGGCGACGGCGGCCACGCTGTCGACCCATCTGGCGGAAAGCGCCTGATCAGCTGAACCAGCCGCTTGCGAGGGGCCGGTCGTCCATCTGGATGTGGTGATCGGCACCACCGTTCGCGACACCGGTGGCCGTGGCAGTGACGCCGTAGCGCTTGCCCTTGTCGGTGAGCACGCAGCGGGCGCTCGCGCCGGGCTTAGACGGCCACGAGGCCGGGCATCGGAACTCCTAGGCCCAGGCAGCGGCGGGGATGCGGTCGAGGATGTCGCAGCGGAGGTCGAGCGCGGGGACCAGCTCAGCCGGGTCCCGGTGGTCGCGAATCCGGTCGAAGGCGTCGAGGCGGTCGGCGAACAGCGTGAAGCCGCGGAACTTGCGCTGGTCGGTGAGCAGGAACTCGGCCAGCGCCGGGGTGATCGCGTAGGCGAGGAACCGCTCGTCCGGGCCGTTGGCATCGAACCGGTCGTCGAAAGCCGGGTTGCCGGTGCGGAAGTCGCCCTGCCCCACGGCCGCGTTGATCCTGCTGACGACTCCCACGGTCTGCCGCACGTACACCGGCGGACGCGGCGCGGGTGTCCGCACCCAGATGCAGAGTTCCGTGAGGACGTGATGCCGGTAGAAGACCTCGAGCGTCGCCGCGACGAACGGTCGGCCGCGGTGGGTACCGGTGATGACGTCGTGAGCGCTCCTCGCCCGCGGCGGCCGGATGAAGTGCTGCTCCAGCGGGTCCGGCGCGGTGGGCTGGAAACCGGACCGCGATTCGGGCTGGTTCGGTCGCCAGAACTGGCTCTGCTCCGGGCTCCAGAACTGCTCGACCTGCCGGTTGTACGCCTCGGCCAGCGAATCGTCGCGCTCGACGTACGTCCACCCCCGCCGTGGCAACTCCGCCCGCAGCTTCCCGATGGCGACCGCCGCGGCACCGGCTTCCCTGCGGCGCAACCGCATCATCAGCCACCCGAACGCAGCCATGAACAGCACCGATCCGCCGACCGCGATCGCGACGACCACTCCCGCGCTCACCGGCCGGAACCATCCGCGAACAGGTCGGTCTCCTCGAACGGCTCGTCGTCCGGCGCGGGCGGGCGCCGGTGTGCGGCGGGCGGACGTGGTGGCGCGGGCGCAGGAGGCGGCGGCGGAACAGCCGGAGCCGGGCGCTCGTCGAACAGCGCGGCGGCGCTCTCGAACGGTTCCTCCTCGGGCGGCGGGACGAACACGGGAGGCGGCCCGGGGTGCAGCGGCCGCTGGTCGCCGAACGTCTTCTCGTCCGCGTCGAGCACCTTGTCCAGGAGTTCGGTGTCACCGAGTCCCCGGTGGACGACTTCGGCCTGCCGCCTCGCCGCGGCCGCCCTCGCCGCCGCGAGGGTGTGCATCACGGCCGCGGACAGCGCGGCGGGTGGCAGGTCACGGACGCGTTCGCCGAACGTGACCGCCTTGACCTCGCCACCCGCACCCGCGACGACGCGGACGGCACCGTCAGGCGAGACGACCTCCGCCGTGACGTCCGTCAACTCCGCGGCCATCTGCTCGTAAGCCTCCGCGCGGCGGCGGTTGCCGGCCGCCGCGGTGTCGATCGCTTCGATGCGGCGCAACAGCTGCCGGGCGAATTCGCTCATCGCGTCCCCTCCGGACGGATCGTCGACAGGAACTTCTGGAAGTCGCCGACGACCTGGTCGAACTGCTCGGCGAGCGAGCTGAGCACGATCTGCAGGACGGCGTACCGGCTCGGATCGCTGGTGTCGCGGATCCCGAGGAACACCTGCAACTGCACCACCTGCTCGGGCTTGCCGTTCAGCAACAGGGACAGGCGGACGGCCTGGGTCAGGCCGGGGCCACCGGCCGATCCCGCCTCCTTGCGCCGGCCGAGCTGGGCGTCGGGCGCTCCGCGTCGCAGACGGTCGAGCGCCGCGTCGGCGAGCTCGGTCAGCGACACGTCGCGCGGGTGCAGCTCGCCGCTCATCGTGATGTTCGGCGTGAAACCCTTGAGCGCGGGCGGCCGCAGAGCCACGAACCCGGCCTCGTCGGCCTTGACCTCGCCCGGCGGCACCGACTGCCAGCCCTCGGGCAGCGAGAACTGGATCGGCACCGGAATGGTGGTTGCCACGATGTCTCCGTCTCCGTCCTAGAACAGGAAGTCCGCGACCGCGTCCGCGGCGTTCGCCAACCCGTGCCCGACGTCGGTCGCGATGTCGGCGACGTCGTCCGCCACGTCCGTCACAGTGTCCACGACCTCCTGCGGATCGATCGCGATGTCGAAGCCCACGTCCCCGCCGACGCCGACGGTCAGGCCGAGCGAGGCACCGAGGTGGAACTTGCCGTCGTCGCCCATCCCGAACTGACCACTCGCGTGCGCTCCGAACCCGGCCGAGAGCCCGCCGTGGACGCCCGCGCTGAGACCCGCGACCTCCGCACTCGCCGCCGCATCGACCCGCGCACCGGCGAAACCGCCGATGCTGCCCCGGACACCGGTCACCCCGGCGCTTCCCTCGGCCTCCGCCCGCACGCCCACGGAGCCTTCCGCATGTCCCGTCGCACCGGCGTGCTCGCCAAGCTTGACCTGCCCCTCGGCCGACCCCTTGGCCAGCCACGCCTCGGCGTTCGCCGCGGCCGTCAGGCCGAGCGCGTTGACGCTTCCGGAGACACCGGCACTGGCTCCGAGGAGCGAGCCGTCGAGCTTCCCCGCCCCCGACAACGCACCGCTACCGAACGAACCGTCCAGGCTGCCGCCCAGCAGGTCGGCGCTGGCGGCCGCGCTGAACGTCTCGTCCGAGAGGTCGAATCCGAGGGCTTCGAGGGTGTCGTCGATGCGGTCGCCGAGCATCCCCTCGGACTGGGAGCCCCACTCGAACCCCTTCCGCCGTCCGGGGTCACGCTCCCTGTCGCCGAACTCCTTGCGGTAACCACCTTCGCCGTCAGGCTCGAACCCGAAGGCCTCCGCGACGGAATCACCGATCTCCGCGACATGGGCGCGCGCCTGGTCGAGCACCGACTGGGCTTCCCGGGCCAGCGCTTCCCCCGGGTCCTGGAACGGGGCGAGGATCTGACCGACGGCCTGGGCCTGCACGGCCTGGGCGTGGTACTGCGCCGCCGCCGCGCGGGAGGCCGCCTGCGCCTGGGTGTACATCTCGATGGCGCGCTGCGCCTCGGCCTGCGCCCAGGTCAGTGCATCGCCGAAGTCCGCGAGCGACTGCCCGCCCCGACCGAGGAGAGCGGCGGTCTCGATCCACTTGGGCGGCTCGGCACCGAACGCCTCACGGAAGGCGTCGGCCGCCGCGCCGGTCCACTGCGCGGGGGCGATCCCGTTGAGCCCCTCACCGGTGGTGGCGATCTGCTCGATGCCGGCGACCAGGTCACGGAGGTCGTTGGCGATCAGCTCCGGTTCGCCCGGGACGAGTTCCCTGGGGTTGGTCGTCTGCCCGAGTTCGGCAGCCATCAGGAGGTCCGCTCATCAGGGTCGAGCCGGCTCGAGATGCTGCCCGTCCCGCGAGCACCGGCGAAGCCGCCACCGACCACGCCGCCGAGCGGATCACCGGTCTCGCCGATCAGTTCGCCGATGCCGGTCAGCGACCGGCCGGCATCACCATCGGACTCCCGGTACACACCGGCCGCGACACGCAGGCTCTCCCCGTGCTCCTCCGCCTTGGCGCGCAGCTTCTCGACCTGAGCTTCCATCTCGCGGAGGAACTCGGTCCAGCCCGCTTGCACCCCGGCGTGCCCGTAGTCACCGGCCGGCGCGCGGAAGGCCACCCCCGCCACACCCGAGACGACGTCACCGATGGTGCCCGCGGTCTGCCGCAGCTCGTCCGGCGCGGCGCCGAAGCCCGTCATCACCCACCCCCAGTCCAGGAAAAGGCGCGCCGCCTCCCCTGCGGCGCGCCCTCACAGACTGGCGAAGTTCGACCGGGCTTGTACAGTGTTTTCGACCTTCTCCCCCGCCTGGGGGAGCAAGGTCATCCGAGCAGGGCGTCCACGAAGGCGGCCGGCTCGAAGGGCGCCAGGTCGTCCGGGCCTTCGCCCAGTCCGACGAGCTTCACGGGCACCCCGAGCTCCCGCTGGACCTGGAACACGATGCCACCCTTGGCGGTGCCGTCGAGCTTGGTCAGCACGATCCCGGTGACGTTCACGACCTCGCGGAACACCCGGGCCTGCATGAGCCCGTTCTGGCCGGTCGTGGCGTCCAGGACCAGCAGCACCTCGTCCACCTTGGCCTGCTTTTCCACCACCCGCTTGACCTTGCCGAGCTCGTCCATCAGGCCGGTCTTGGTGTGCAGCCGGCCCGCCGTGTCGATGAGCACCGCGTCGACTCCGGCGTCCACGCCCCGCTTGACCGCGTCGAACGCCACGGACGCCGGGTCGGCGCCCTCCTTGCCGCGCACGACCTCGGCTCCCACGCGCTCCGACCACGTCTGCAACTGGTCGGCCGCCGCGGCGCGGAAGGTGTCCGCGGCGCCCAGCAGGACCTCGCTGCCCTGCGCCACCAGCACCCGCGCGAGCTTGCCGGTCGTCGTGGTCTTCCCGGTGCCGTTCACGCCCGCGACCAGCACGACCGCCGGCTGCTTGGCCCCGTCCACGGTGTGCGCGAGCGCCCGCACCGAGCGATCCCAGTCCGGGTGCAGCGCGTCGGTCAGCACGGTCTTGAGCACCGTGCGCGCCTCCGCCGACGTCCGCACCGCCCGCGCGGTCAGCTCGGTGCGCAGGGCCTCCACGATCTCCGTCGTCGTGGCCGCGCCCAGGTCCGCCATCAGCAGCGTGTCCTCGACGTCCTGCCACGAGTCCTCGTCCAGGTCACCGGCGCCGAGCAGGCCGAGCAGGCTCTGCCCGAACATCGACCGGGACTTCGACAGCCGCCCGCGCAGCCGCTCGATCCGCCCGGAGACCGGCTCCGGCTCCTCGACCGCGACCGCCGCCTTCTCCGGCTCCCGCGCGGCAGGCACCTCCGGAGCGGGAGCGGGCGCCGCCGGGACCTCGGTCTCCGGCGCGGGCGCCTCGGCCTCCGGCAGGCCCACGTCGACGATGCCGCGCCGCGGCGAGTCGCGGGGCACGGAGGCGTCGTCGCCGACGCCGGGCTGGCCGTCCACCTCGGTGCGCTCGCCCGCCGGGTGCTCAGGCGGTTCGACCGTCTCCGTCTTCTGCCCACCAGGCGCCAGGGCGATGCCGCCACCCGCCTGGTAGTTCCCGCCTCTCGGGGGCTTGGTCTCCCGCTCCGGCTCCGCCTCGGTCAGGCTGATCCGCCGGCGACGGGCGAAGACCAGGCCGGTGATGAGGAGGATCGCCAGTAGGACGACGACCACCAGGATGATCCAGAACCAGAGGTTTTCCGCCACGGAGCCATCCTCGCATCTGCCGGTTGACCGGGCAGGACACCCCTCGCGGACAAAAACTCACCGGATGCCTTGCGCTCCGGTCAGAAAAGGACTAGACCACTCGGTCATGCGCGTCGTCGGGCTCATCTCCGGCACGTCGGTCGACGGGATCGACGTGGCACTGGCCGAGTTGGCCGCGTCCGGCGACGAGGTCGTGCTCGTCCCGCTCGGGCACTCCTCGCTCCCCTACCCCGATGACCTGCGGCGGGAGCTGCTCGCCGCGCTGCCGCCGTCGGCGACCACCGTCGACCAGGTCACGCGCCTGGACACCCGGGTCGGCCAGGCGTTCGCCGAAGCCGCGAGCACCCTGGCCGGCACCGCGGACCTGGTCGCCTCCCTCGGCCAGACCGTCTTCCACTGGGTCGAGAACGGCCGCGCCCGCGGCACCCTGCAGCTGGGCCAGCCGGCCTGGATCGCCGAGCGGACCGGGTTGCCGGTGGTCGCCGATCTGCGGGTCCGCGACATCGCCGCGGGCGGGCACGGCGCTCCCCTGGCCAGCACCCTGGACGCGCTGTGGCTGCGGGACCTGGCCCCGGCCGTCGCGCTGAACATCGGCGGCATCGCCAACGTCACCGTCGTCCGGCCGGATGGCGTGGCGGCCTTCGACACCGGCCCGGGCAACGCCCTGCTCGACCTCGCGGCGCACCAGGTCACCCGCGGTGCCCAGAACAGCGACCTCGACGGCGCCATCGCCGCCCGCGGCCGCATCCACCAGGAACTGCTCGACCGCCTGCTCGCCGAGCCCTACTACGCCGCCCCGCCGCCGAAGTCGACCGGCAAGGAACTGTTCCACGCCGGCTACCTGCGTGCGGCGACCGACGGCCTCGACGTCCGGGACGAGGACCTGCTCGCCACCCTCACCGAGCTGACCGCGGTCACGATCGCCCGCGCCTGCGCCGGCGCGACCACCGTGATCGTCTCCGGCGGCGGCGCCGACAACCCGTCGCTGATGCGCGCGCTCGCCCGGAACCTGCCCGGGACCCGGCTGGCGACGAGCGACGAGTTCGGCTTGCCGCGCGAGGCCAAGGAGGCGTACCTGACCGCGCTGCTCGGCTGGCTCACCTGGCACGGCGTCCCGGCGAACCTGCCGGACGCGACCGGCGCGCGCGGACCACGGCTGCTCGGCAGCATCACCCCGGGCGCGCACCCGCTGTCGATGCCCGCTCCACATCCGGTGACCGTCACCCGTCTGCGGGTAGCGGCCGCCCCGGACCAACCGATAGGAGTGCCTGATGCACCCAGTTGACCTGGCGATCATCGTGGTCTACCTGGCCGCGATGCCCGCGATCGGCGTGCTCGTGGGGCGGCGCCAGCGCTCGGCGGCGGACTACTTCATCGGCGAACGCAGCCTGCCGTGGTGGGCGGTGTGCTTCTCGATCGTCGCCACCGAGACCTCGACGCTCACCGTGATCAGCACGCCGGGCCTGATCTGGGCGGCGTCGGGCAATTACAACGGGCTGACCTACCTGCAGCTGCCGTTCGGCTACATCATCGGCCGCACGCTGGTGTCGTTCGTGCTGCTGCCGCGCTACTTCAAGGGCCAGCAGACCACCGCGTACGCCTTCCTCGGGCAGCGGTTCGGCTCGGCCATGCAGGGCGTGTCGTCGGTGGCGTTCATCGTGACGCGGCTGCTGGCCGAGGGCGTGCGGCTGTTCGCCGGCGCGATCCCGATCCAGGTGATCCTCAAGCACTTCGGGCTGCACACCTCGTACTGGCAGATCGTCGTGGTGCTGACCGCGCTGACCGTCATCTACGCGCTGGTCGGCGGCATCAAGGCGGTCGTGTGGGTGGACGTGATCCAGCTGTCGGTCTACATCGGCGGCGCGATCATCGCGATGATCGTGCTGGCCGGGAAGCTGCCGGACGGGTGGACCTCGCGCGCCGCGGACGCCGGGATCTTCCGGCTGTTCGACTTCAACTTCGACGTCCTGCACCTGCTGACCAGCCAGTACGCGTTCGTCACGGCCGTGGTCGGCGGCGCGATCTTCACGATGGCCTCGCACGGCAGTGACCAGCTCATCGTGCAGCGGTTCCTGGCCTGCCGCAGCGTCACCGACGGGCGGAAGGCGCTGATCGGCAGCGGCGTCGCGGTGACCATCCAGTTCGCGTTGTTCCTGTTCGTCGGCGCGATGCTGTGGGCGCACAACGGGTTCCGCACGCTGCCCGAGCTGGGGGTGAAGGGTGACGACGTGTTCACGAACTTCATCACCAGCGAGCTGCCGGTGGGCGTGGCCGGGCTGCTGATCGCCGCGATCCTGGCCTCCACGATGGGCGCGCTGGCCTCGGCGCTGAACGCGTTGTCCAACTCCACGGTCGCCGACCTCTACCAGCGGTTCACCAAGCGCGCGCCGGAGGATTCCAAGCTGCTGCGGCACGGCCGGATCTGGACGCTGGTGTGGGCGGTGGTGTTCGCGGTGTTCGGTTCGCTGTTCAGCAACCGCAACAACCCGGTGATCGAGCAGGGCCTGTCCATCACGGGATACACCTACGGCGCGATGCTGGGCGCGTTCTTCCTCGGCATGTGGGTCAAGCGGGCGCGGCAGCTGGACGCGATCATCGCGTTCGTCGTGACCGTCGCGGTGATGGCGGTCGTGGTGCTCGCGGTGAAGATCCCGCCCGCGCCCGGCGCGAAGCCGGTCGTGCTGGCGTTCCCGTGGTATACGCTGCTCGGCGTACTGATCACGCTCGTCGTGGGCGGCGCGCTGTCCCTGCGGCACCGCACTGCGGACACCACGGCCCCGAAGGAACCGGAGCCGGTTTAGATGGACGCCAACGTCCTGCTGACCACCGCGGAGACCTGCACGGAATTCCTGTCCGGGCAGCTGGAACGCGACTGGTCCGTCCCGGTGCCGGAGATGGACCTGACGGTCGCCGGGGTGGTCGCGCACATCAGCGACTGCCTGCACTGGTACGCCTACGACCTGACCGCCGGGCCGGTCGAGCTGTCGACGATGGAGTCCCACGTGCGGGCCGGATCGCCGCCGGCCGAGCTGCTGGTCACGCTCGGCACGACGGCGAAGGTGCTGGCCGCGGTGGTGGCGACGAGCGGCCCGGAAGCGCGCGGTTTCCACCCGTGGGGCATCGCCGACCCGGCCGGGTTCGCCGCGATGGCCTGCGACGAGCTGCTGGTGCACACCCACGACGCGGCGCGCGGGCTGGGCGTGGAGTTCGAGGCGCCGGCCCGCCTGGCGGCCGCCGCGCTGTACCGGCTGTTCCCGTGGACGCCGATGGACACCGACCCGTGGCCCACGTTGCTGTGGGCCAACGGGCGGACGTCGTTGCCGGGCCACCCGAGGCTGTCGAAGTGGCGGTGGCACTGCGCACCACTGTCCGAATGGGACGGCAGCGCACCGATCGCCTAGCGGCGTGCGGCCTGTCCCCACGCTGCTCGCTGCGCGGATTCGCCTGGTTCGACGAAACCCTGCGCCGCGCCCGCCGGACCCGCGCTAGTCCTGCGCCGGCTGGGGTGGCGCGCCCTGCGAGAAGACCGTGTAGCGCGACGCCGACCAGGCCGGGGCGCCCGCGACCGGCTCCAGCCGCACCCGCACCGCGCTCTGGCCCGCCGTCGCCGACGCCGGGATGTCGAAGCTGTCCTCCAGCCACCGCGAATGCGTGTTGCCCAGCGGCTGGTACCACTCGCCGACCAGCCGGTCGTTCACGAACACCCGCGCGTGCTGGAACGCCTGCGCCTGGTCGGACACGCGGTGCAACCGCAATCCGCCGTTCGACTGGTCCACCCGCGCCGTGAACGTCACCGGCTGGGTGGTCGACGTCGTGGTCCCGGTGACCGGGGTGCGGTCCCGCTTGCCCTCGAACGTCGACGTCAGCGACTCGCGCGTCTCGCCGGGCGCCGAATACCCGTGCTGGGACCGGCTCGCGTCGTCGCCGACCTCCACCACGTCGCTCTGGCTCATCGACGGCGTGGCCAGCCCGTACCAGTAGGCGGTCGAGCTGTAGTCGGCCGGCATCGACGACCGGTCGCCGTGCTCGATGTCGAACTCGATGCCGTTGCCGAACGGGACGCCGTCGCCGATCATCAGCCGGTAGGCGTTGAGGCACACGTACCGGCAGCCGTCGCCCGCGTCCTCGCGGCTCACCAAACCGGCCTGCGGCATCGCGTACGGCACGCCCTCGACGTAGCCGTCGCGGCCGTCCTGGAAGTACCAGCCGGACTCGTAGAAGTCCTCGGACCCGGTGCCGTGGATCGCCGGGCTGGCCGAGCCGTTCGGGTACATCCGCTCGTCACCCTCGAGGTAGTTCAGCTGGTTCTGCCCCGGCGGGATGCCGCCGCGCATGGTGGACGTGACCCCGTAGAACACGCCGCGTCCGCGCGCGGTCAGGAAGTTCCAGTCCTGACCGGACACCGTCTCGCCGCGGTGCTGGGTGGCGTGGAAGTAGCCGATCGTGCCGTCCCGCAACCCGGCCGCCACGCCCGGATCCGGCGCGGAGACCACCTCCAGGCTGCCCCCGGTGACCGGCACACCCGAGGTGTTGACCAGTTCGGCCACCGCGCTGCGGGCGTACGGCATCGGCCACCACGCGGTGAACGCGCCGTTGTCCGTGGTGTCGATGGAGTGCAGCAGCGTCCGCGACGCGTACTTGCCGAGGCCGGAACCGAAGAACTCGCCGACCGGGGCGTCGACCGTGGTCTGGCCGTCGAAGGTCAGCCGCAGCCGCAGGCCCTCCAGCACGGCCTCGGAGGCCATGGCCTGCCCGGGGTCCGCCGGGTAGCGGAAACGCCGCAGGCCGGACCACCGCTGACCGTCCACCCGGTACCCGTGCACCGCTTCCTCGTTGGGGTGGTTGTGGCCGAGGTCGAGCACGTCGGTGCGCACCCACCGGCCGCCGACCAAGCTGTGCACCTCGTAGCGGAACTCGTTGACGTCCTCGCTGGAGGAGACGAACCTGGTCGCGACCTGCAGCTGGGAGCGGTTGCGGGTCAGGTCGGCCGGCACGTCGACGACCTGGTCCATCCAGCCGCCGCCGGCGCGGGCCGGGCCGCTGTAGAGCTGACCGACGGAACGGCCGCCGACCAGCAGGTCCGCGCGTTGCTCGCCGATGCCCGCGTCGATGCGGCGGGTGATCCGCACACCGTCGTTGTCCGGCGCGACGGCCGCGGTGAACGAGCTGCCTCCGGCACCGTAGGCGCGACCGTCGTCGGCCAGTCCCGGGGCCGCGATGACCTGCGGCAACCGGAGGTTGAGCTGCGTGATCCGCCGCGTGCCGGACTGGAGCGGGATCGCGACGGCCGATCCGGCCGGGACGTCGACCGCGGCCGCCTGGGCACGCGCCCCGGGCGCGGCCGGTTTCGGGTCGCGCACGCCGAAGCCGCGCAGGCGCTGGATCACGTCGGTGGCCCGGTCGCCCGGGTTGAAGGTGCGCACGCCCGCCGCGTCGGCGAACTGGCGGTAGGTGACGTGGTAGAAGTGCGGGTTGTTCTCGGTGGTGATCCGCATCGAGGTCGTGTACGGCATGGGCACCTTGATCACCGCGCCGCCCATGGTGTCGGCCGAGTTGCCCACCAGCGGCCACACGAACGGCGCGCCCTTCGAGCCGTTGACGATGTCCTGCAACGACCCCTGCAGCACGACCCGCCCGTCCAGCTCGATCGTGATCCGCCCGATCGCGGCGACGGAGGTCGACTGGTAGGTGAACCAGATCGAGGAGATCTCACCCGCCCCGCGCGCGTCGGCGAGCAGGCAGTCGCCGTTCGGTTCCTGGCGCAGGCACGAGTAGGTGCCGACGAAGCCGTCGTCGTTGTTGCCGGTGCGGTCGAAGCTGGAGAACTGTTTGACCTGCTCACCGGGCCGCATGCGGGCGAGGCCGTCGATCGATCGGTAGACGTCCCAGCCCACGGGTCCCTTGTCGCTCGCGCCGGGAGCCGGCGCGGCACCGGCAGGCACACCCACGACGAGCGCGAGAACCATCCCGAGCACGACGAGCACGGAGCGGTTTTTGGGCGCGACAAAGGAACTTTTGGGCACAGTGAGGACCCCCAGCCTGGACGGACCGCCCCGCGCTGGCGCGCGAGTAATCGATTTCTGAACTTAGCGGGTGGTGGCGCCGGTGTGTCTAGCGCCACATGGGTGGTTACTGATCGAACACTGAGGGTTATTACCGGGCAGGAGTGTCTGAAACGGACACTTTCGAGGGAAGCGGGACCAGACCACCGGAGCTGGGTGGCCATCCCGTCGCCTGCCCGTCCGGCGAGGACATCTTTTGATCTTTTCCTGCGCTTCGCGCAGGGTCAAAGGCGCCTACGGCGCCGAACGGTCACCTTGGGTGGACCTCCCCCGCCCCCGCTCCTGAATTGTGTTTCGGTCGCCGAGCAGGCGTGTCAAGGCGGGAAAGAGTACCTTGACACGCCTGGTCGGCGACCAAAGATCGGCTGTGGATCGGGGGCGGGGGAGGTCTGGGGCGTGGTCGGTCGGCTTGCGTTGCCGGCTTGCGGTTCGCAGGGCTGCCGCGCGGTCAGCCGAGTGCCGATCTGCTTGCGTTGCCGGGCGGCGGTTCGCAGGGCTGCCGCTTCTACGCCTCCTGGCGTAGGCGTTGGCTGATCACCTTCGTGATGCCGTCGCCCTGCATGCTTACTCCGTAGAGTGCGTCCGCGATCTCCATCGTCGGCTTCTGGTGCGTGATGATGATCAGCTGGCTGGACTCCCGCAGCTGCTCCAGCAGGCCGATGAGCCTTCGCATGTTGGTGTCGTCCAGCGCGGCCTCGACCTCGTCCATCACGTAGAACGGCGACGGGCGCGCGCGGAAGATCGCGACCAGCATCGCCACCGCGACCAGCGACTTCTCCCCACCGGACAGCAGCGACAGGCGCTTCACCTTCTTGCCCGGCGGGCGCGCCTCCACGTCCACCCCGGTCGCGAGCATGTCGTCCGGCTCGGTCAGCACCATCCGGCCCTCGCCGCCGGGGAAGAGCACCGAGAACACCGTCTCGAACTCGCGGGCGACGTCGTAGTAGGCGGACGTGAAGACCTCGAGGATCTTGTCGTCCACCTCCTTGATGACCGTCAGCAGGTCCTTGCGCGTCGCCTTCAGGTCCTCCAGCTGGGTGGACAGGAACTTGTACCGCTCCTCCAGCGCGGCGAACTCCTCCAGCGCCAGCGGGTTGACCTTGCCCAGCGTCGCGAGGTCCCGCTCGGCGCGCTTGGCCCGCCGCTCCTGCGTGCTCCGGTCGTACGGGATGGCCGGCGGGGCGCTGACCTGCTCGCCGTTCGCCTTGGCCTCCTCGTACTCGGCCATCTCCTGCGCGCTCGGCGGCACCGGCACGTCCGGGCCGTACTCGGCGACCAGGTCCTCCAGGCCGATCCCGAAATCCTCGGCGATCTTCGTCTCCAGCTGCTCCAGCCGCAGCCGCTGCTCGGCGCGCAACACCTCGTCCCGGTGCACCGCGTCGGTCAGCTTCTCCAGCTCGTGGGTCAGCTCGCGCACCCGGTTGCGCACCTGCGCCAGCGCCGCCTCACGCTGCTGGCGCACCGCCTGTGCCTCGTCGCGCTCGGCGGCGGCCCGCTGCACCGACAGCTCGATCCGCTCCAGCGCCACCTCACCCGCGTCGACCACGGCCGCCGCGATCGCCGCGCCACGGGCACGCGCCGCCCGCGCCTTCTCCGCCCGCTCCCGCGCCGCGCGCTCCGCGTGGGCGGCACGCCGCAGCGAATCGGCCCGGCCCGCGATGCTGCGTGCCCGCTCCTCGGAGGTCCGCAGCGCCAGCCGCGACTCGACCTCCTCCTGACGCACCGCCGCCAGCCGTTCCGCGGCCTCGTCGCGGGCGCTGGTGTCCGGGTCCTCGTCCACCGGCTGCTCGGCCACCGCCGCCAGCCGCTCCTCCAGCTCCGCCAGGCTGGCCAGCGCCTGCTCGCGGCTGGCCTCGACCTTCGCGCGCTGGTCCCGCAACCGCGTCACCTCGGCCTCGGCCGACCGCGCGGCCTGCTGCATCCGGTTCAGCCGCTCCGACGACCGGGCCTTGCGGACCTTCGCCTCGGACAGCGCTTCCTTGGCCTGGGCCACTTCCTCGCGCCGGGCCTGCTGCTCGGCGCGGGCGCCCTCCAGCTCGGCGGCCGTCTGCTCCAGCCGGCGCTCCGCGGCCATCAGCCGGTCCCGCGCCTCGTCGACCGCGGCCTGCACCTCGATGACGCTCTCGCTGCGGCCCGAGCCACCGACGGCCCAGTGCGAGCCGAACACGTCACCCTCGGCCGTCACCGCGCTGACCTCGGGGTGCGCCGCGACCAGCTGCCGCGCCGCCTCCAGCGTGTCCACCACCGCGATCCGGTCGAGCGCGCGCTCCACCGCGGGCCGCAGCGGCTCCGGCGCGGTGACCACGTCCCTGGCCCAGCGCGCGCCGTCCGGCAGCGACGGCCAGGCCGAAGTGTCCACTGTGTACGGAGCGCCGCCGAGCAGCACCCCGGCGCGGCCGGAGTCGTTGTCCTTCAGGAACTTCAGCGCGGCGATGGCCTCGTCGCCGCCCTGCACCGCGACCGCGTCGGCGACCGGGCCGAGCGCCGCGGCGAGCGCGACCTCGTAGCCGGCCTCGACCGACAGCAGCGCGGCGACCGACCCGAGCAGCCCGGGCAGCCGGTCTCCCGCGCCGAGCAGCTCACCGGCGCCGTCCTTGCGCCGCAGGCCCATCGACAGCGCGTCCACCCGCGCCTTCTCCGACGCGATCTCGCGCTCGGCCTGCCGCTCGGCCTTGACCAGCTCCTCGACGCGCGCCTTCGCGGCCTGGTTGGCCTGGACCGCGCGGTCGTGCCGGTCCTGCAGGCCGGCGTCGTCGGACTCCTCGACCCCGCCCTCGGCCCTGGCCTCCTCCAGCTCCTCGACGGCCAGCTCGGCACGCGCGGCGGCCTCGTCGATGGCGGCGGTGAGGCGGTCGATCTCGTCGGAGGTCGCGCTGTTCTTGCTGCGCAGCGCCTCGACCTGGCCGGTGAGCTTCGCCAGGCCCTCGCGCCGGTCGGCGATCGCCCGCACCGCGGCCATGTGCGCCTTCTCCGCGGCCTGGACCTCGTGCTCCAGCTCCTCGCGGCGCAGCACGGCCTCGGCGAGCGTCTCGCGGGCGACCATGACCGCCTCGTTCAGCTCGGCCTCGCGCTCGGCGACCTGCTCGGCCTCGGCCAGCAGCTCCTCCGGATCCCGGCCGCCGGTCGCGGTGTCGACGTCGGCGGACAGGTGCCGCTGCCGCTCCACGGCCAGCCGCACGGTGCCGCGCAGCCGCTAGCCCAGCGCGGACAGCTTGAACCAGGTGTCCTGCGCGGCGTTGAGGCGCGGCGCGTCCTCCGCGACCATCGCCTCCAGCTGGGCCTCCTCGGCGCCGGCGAGTTCGAGAGCCTGCTCCACCTCGGCGCGGCGGGCACGGGCGGCGTTCTCGTCCGCCTCCTCACGCGCGATCGCGGCGCGCTGCGTGACCAGGTCGTCGGCCAGCAGGCGCAGGCGCGCGTCCCGCAGCTCGGCCTGCACGGACTGCGCCTTGCGGGCGATCTCGGCCTGCTTGCCCAGCGGCTTGAGCTGGCGGCGCAGCTCCGCGGTGAGGTCGTTGAGGCGGTCCAGGTTCGCCTGCATCGCGGTGAGCTTGCGCAGCGCCTTTTCCTTGCGCTTGCGGTGCTTGAGCACACCCGCGGCCTCCTCGATGAAGGCGCGGCGCTCCTCCGGCTTCGACTCCAGGATCTGCGCCAGCTGGCCCTGGCCGACGATGACGTGCATCTCGCGGCCGATGCCGGAGTCCGACAGCAGCTCCTGGATGTCCAGCAGGCGGCACGAGCTGCCGTTGATCTCGTACTCGCTGGCGCCGTCGCGGAACATCCGGCGCGTGATCGAGACCTCGCTGTACTCGATCGGCAAGGCGCCGTCGGCGTTGTCGATGGTCAGCGTGACCTCGGCGCGGCCCAGCGGCGCGCGGCCGGAGGTGCCGGCGAAGATGACGTCCTCCATCTTGCCGCCGCGCAGGTCCTTCGCGCCCTGCGTGCCCATCACCCAGCGCAGCGCGTCGAGCACGTTCGACTTCCCCGACCCGTTGGGGCCGACGACGCAGGTGATGCCCGGTTCGAACCGCAGGGTGGTAGCCGAGGCGAAGGACTTGAAGCCCTTCAGCGTCAAGCTCTTGAGATGCACGTGGCGGGACCCTTCAACGCCTGAGTGATCCGGGAAGTCTATCCGGGGCGGGTGAACGTCCCGGTCATGACCGTGGGCGTGTTGTCCCCGCGAGCCTCAGGCGTCTCGATCGTCCCAGGTGTCACTCCTCGACGAAGCCCGTAAGCCCGCCCTGCGCCGGGGACCAGTGCTCGACCACTTGATCCACACGACCGGGTGACGATGGTGAGCGAAGCAGGTCCAGTAGCTGCTGACAGTGGCCCTCACTACCCTCCGCCAACACCCGAACACGGCCGTCGTCGAGGTTGCGCGCGCTGCCCACCAGGCCGAGTTCCAGCGCCCGGCACCGGGTCCACCAGCGGAAACCCACTCCCTGCACCCGTCCGCTGACCCACGCCGTGAGCCGGACGGCGTCCTTTTCACCCGTCACGTCCCCCATCCTGCCGGAACCTTTCCGACTGCGGAGGGTGATCACGCCGGTGCTCCTGGCCAGATCGACATTCACTCTTAGTGCTAATCTCCCCGGCAGGCGCCACCATTCGGGCTCACTCGCCCGGGTGTGCTCAAGCCGGTTTCCCCGCCAGTCAAGGAGCGACAAATGGCCCACATGGGTCGTCGGACCGAGGTGTCCCCGCCGCGCGACTCCGCCACCCGCAGCCAGCGCAGCGGCTACGTACTGCTCGCGGTCAGCGGTGTCGTGCTCGCCACCGCGTTCGGGGGGCTCGCCTCGATCATCGCGCCGGGCGACTCACCGAAGGTCGCGGTGCCGGGCGGCACCAACTCGACCCCGGGAGCGCAGCTCGTCCCCGGCTACCCGGCTCCCGGCCAGACACCGGTGACCGTCGACGGCGTGGCGATCCCCGCGGGCACCCGCACGGCCGTGGTGACGACCAACCCGGACGGGACGCAGGTCGTGACGCTGCTTCCGGCCGAGGGCTCGGACGAGGCGCCGATCGTGCTGCCGCCGGGCACCCCGCTGCCACCCGGCACGGTCATCCCGCCCGGCACCACGCTGCCCCCGGGCACCACGACCACTCCCCCGCGCAACGACACCCCCGCGACGCGGACGCCGAAACCGTCGTCGAGCAGCACGCCGACCAGCACGCCCGACACGACTTCGCCGACCACGGATCCGACCACGCCGACCAGCAGCACCGCGCCGACGAGCAGCTCCCCCGACGACAGCTCGACGTCAAGCGGCAGCGACAGCTCGAACCCGACCACCTGACCGCCGCCGGGTGAGCAGTCGCGTCACCAGCGCGACCAGCGACAGCAGCGGCAACGGAAAGCCCAGCACCAGGCCGATCCCGGCGTCGGCGACCGGCGCGCACACCGCGGCCACGAACACCCACAGCGGCCCGGTCGGTGGCTTCGCGGCGCCGGCCCACGGCGTGCGCTTCCACGGTTTCGCCACGGAAAGCCAGGCCTGGAACGCGATCGCGCTCGCCATGAGCACCGTGCCCGCGACGAGTGCCCCGGGTGGAGGCTCCCCCGCCAGCGCGGCCCGTTCCGCGTCGGCCAGCGCCGGGGACAGCACGAGGATCGCGACGTGGAACTGCACCACGGTGATGGTGAACTTGCCGAACACCCACCAGTGCCGGAAGAACCCCCACGGCGTGGCCGCCGCGAGCAGGAACCCGGTGAACGCCGACGCGTTCGCCAGCGGCGCGAGCAGGTGCAGGTCGATCGCGTGGGCCATGGACATCGCGCTCGCCCGGCGGCCGGGGTCGCCGCCCGAGCCGATCAGCATGAGCGCGAACAACGTGAGCGCCTCGGCCATCCAGCCGACGGACGTGATGATGTGCAGCCAGACGGCCGCGTGCCGCCATCCCTTGAGCATGCTCCCGAGGCTGCCGCTCCCGGCCGCCCCGGACATCGGGTGCCGCCCGGATTTCGTCCCTGGCCGCGAGTCGCCCGATGTTGACACCCGGCGTCGCCGCAGAACGATCAGGCTTCGAAGCGGTAGCCCATTCCCGGCTCGGTGATCAGGTGCCGCGGCCGGGACGGCTCCTTCTCCAGTTTCCGGCGCAGCTGCGCCAGGTACACCCGCAGGTAGTGCGACTCGTTCTCGTAGCCGGGGCCCCACACCTCGCGCAGCAGCTGTTTCTGCGCCACCAGCCGGCCCCGGTTGCGCACCAGCAGCTCCAGCACCCCCCACTCGGTCTTCGTCAGGTGCACCTCGGCCCCGTCCCGGTGCACCTTCTTCGCCAGCAGGTCCAGCGTGAACGACTCCGTCTCGATCACCGCATCGCCCTCGGCCGACGGCACCGCCGAGCGCCGCAGGGCCGCGCGCAGCCTGGCCAGCAGCTCGTCCATCCCGAACGGCTTCGTCACGTAGTCGTCCGCGCCGAGGTCGAGCGCCTTGACCTTGTCGGGCGACTCACCGCGGGCGGACAGCACGATGATCGGCACCGTGGTCCACCCGCGCAGCCCGGTGATCACGTCGGTGCCGTCGATGTCCGGCAACCCCAGGTCCAGCACCACGACGTCGGGTTTCGTCTCGGCCACCGCCCGCAACGCCGCCGCCCCGTCGTGCGCGGTCACCACCTTGTACCCGCGCGCGGCCAGGTTGATCCGCAGGGCGCGCACGATCTGCGGCTCGTCGTCGACCACCAGGACCGTGCCGGTCTGCTCGGTCACGAAGCCACCTCCTTCAGCACCACCGGCACCACGTCCGGAGCCTGGCACGCCTTGAGCGCCACCACCACCGTGAGCCCGCCACCGGGCGTGTCCTCCGCCCGGATCGTGCCGCCCATGGCCTCGGTGAATCCTTTCGCGACGGACAACCCGAGCCCGACCCCGGGCGTCGCGTCCCGGTCCCCCAGCCTTTGGAACGGCGCGAACGCCGCCTCCGCCGCACCCTTCTTCAACCCGCGCCCGTGGTCCACGATCCGCAGCTCCACCCACTCCGCGTACGCCGACCCCCGCACCGCCACCGGCGCCCCGCCGTGCCGCAACGCGTTGTCCAGCACGTTCGCGATCACCCGCTCCAGCAGCCCGGGGTCGGCCATCACCGCGGGCAGCCGCTCGTCCACCTCGACCGCCACCGACTCCGAACCGTCCACATTCGACAGCGCGTGCGCCACCACCTCGTCGTAGCCGACCGGCCGCAGGTGCGTGCGCACGGCCCCGGCCGCCAGCCGCGACGAGTCGAGCAGGTTGTTCACCAGGCGCGCGAGCCGGTCGGTGGATTCCTCCGCCGCCTCCAGCAGCTCCTCGGTGTCCTCCGGCGAGAGGTCGATGTCCTGCGCCCGCAGGCTGCCGATCGCGGCCTTGATCGAGGTCAGCGGCGTGCGCAGGTCGTGCCCCAGCGCGGACAGCAGCGCCGTGCGCAGCTGCGTCGCCTCGGCCTGGCGCTCGGCTACGGCCTGCGCCGCCGCCAGCCGCTGCTGCCGCAACGCCAGCAGCGCCTGCCCGGCCGCCGCCTCCAGCGCCCGCCGGTCCGCCGCGGGCAACGCCCTGCCCCGCAGGGTCAGGTGCACGTCGGCGGTGACCGGGATGTCCACATCGGCCTCGTCCGGCTTGCCGCACGGGTTGACCCCGGCGTGCTCGACCGCCTGCCACTTGCCGCCGCGCTTCTCCAGCAGCACCACGCATTCCATGCCGAAGTTCTCGCGCACCTTCTCCAGCAACCGCGGCAACGGCTCGGCGCTCGTCAGGACCGTCCGTGCGTAGGAAGCCAGCAACGCCGCCTCCGTGCGCGCCTGCGCCGCCTGAGTCGCCCGCCGCGCCGCCCGGTCCACGACCAGCGCGACCAGCACCCCGACCAGGACCATCGCGATCAGCGTGATCACGTTGCTCTGCGCGTGCACGGTCAGCGTGTAGAGCGGTTCGGTGAAGAAGAAGTTCAGCAGCCCGGCCGACAGCAACGCCGCCACCAGCGCCGGACCGAGCCCGCCGACCAGCGCGACCACCACCGTGGCGAGGAAGTAGTCCACCACGTCGGTGGAGAAGTCCAGCTCGTGCCGCAGCAGCACCCCGGTCAGCGTGGCCAGTGCGGGCGCGAGGAACGCCAGCACCCAGCCGATCAGCAGCCGCGACGGCGCGAGCGGGCTGCGCCGGCCCAGCCACGACCGCAGCCGCCCGCCCGCCTCGTCGTGGGTCACCATGTGCACGTCGATCTGCCCGGACCGCTGCACCACCGTCGCGCCGATGCCCTCGTCGAACAGCCGCGCGATCCGCGACCGGCGCGAGGTGCCGAGCACGAGCTGGGTCGCGTTGACGCCGCGGGCGAAGTCCAGCAGCGCGGTCGGCACGTCGTCGCCGACGACCGTGTGGAACGTGCCGCCGAGCTGATCGGTGAGCTTGCGGTACCGGCCGGTTTCGACGTGCCCGAGCGGGGACAGCCCGTCGCCGCGCAGGACGTGCAGCACCAGCAGCTCAGCCCCGGCCCGGGTGGCGATGCGGCTGCCTCGCCGGATCAGCGTCTCGCTCTCCGGGCCGCCGGTGATCGCGACGACCACCCGCTCCCGCGTCTCCCACGTGTCGGTGATCCGCTGCTCGGCGCGGTAGCGCTGCAACGCCACGTCCACCTGGTCGGCCACCCACAGCAGCGCCAGCTCGCGCAGGGCGGTGAGGTTGCCGGTGCGGAAGTAGTTGCCCAGCGCCGCGTCGATCCGCTCGGCCGGGTAGACGTTGCCGTGCGCGAGCCGCCGCCGCAGCGCCTGGGGCGTGATGTCGACCAGCTCCACCTGCTCGGCCCGGCGCACCACGTCGTCGGGCACGGTCTCCTGCTGCGCGACGCCGGTGATGCGCTCGACGACGTCGCTCAGGCTCTCCAGGTGCTGCACGTTGACCGTGGACAGCACGTCGATCCCGGCGTCGAGCAGCTCCTCGATGTCCTGCCAGCGCTTCTCGTTGCGCGAGCCGGGCACGTTGGTGTGCGCCAGCTCGTCCACAATGGCCACCTCGGGAGCGCGGGCGAGCACCGCGTCCACGTCCAGCTCGTCGAAATCGCGCCCGCGGTAGGTCATCCGCCGCCGCGGCACGGTTTCGATGCCCTCCAGCAGGGCCGCGGTCTTGGCCCGGCCGTGGGTCTCGACCAGGCCGGCGACCACGTCGGTGCCGCGGTCGAGGCGGCGCCGCGCCTCGCCGAGCATCGCGTAGGTCTTGCCCACGCCGGGCGCCGCGCCGAGGTAGATGCGCAGCTCTCCCCGGCGCGGCGGCTCCTTCTCCGGTTCCACCTGTTCAGTGTGCTCCTGCCCGGCCGATCGCGAGGTTGAGCCGCAACACGTTCACCCCCGGGACGCCGATGCCGTGACCGGTCGTGTTCGCCTCCACCAGCTGCCGCACGCGCTCCTCGGTGAGCCCGGTGTTGCGCGCCACCCGCGGCACCTGCAGCTCGGCGTAGGCGACGCTGATCGTCGGGTCCAGGCCGGACGCCGAGGCCGTCACCGCGTCGGCCGGCACCGCGTCCGGCGACACGCCCTCGCGTTGCGCGACCGCCGCCTTGCGCTCCTCGACGGCGGCGACCAGGTCGGGGTTGAACCCGCCCTTGTTCGAACCGCCGGACACCGACGGGTCGCCGGTCGCCGAGGGCCGGGTGTGGAAGTACGGGTCGCGCGCCGGGTCGGCGGGGACCGGGTCGATCCCGATCAGCGACGAGCCCACGACCTGCCCGTTCACCGTCACCAGCGACCCCTCGGCGTGGTCGTGCAGCCCCGGGATCCGGGACACCGCCCACACGCCGAGCGGGTAGACCACCCCCAGCAGCACCGTGAACACCAGCAGCACCCGCAGGCCGGCGCCGGTCTGCTTCACCAGAGTTCTGATCATCACTACCCGATTCCAGGGATGACGCGGACCACCAGGTCCACGAGCCAGATGCCGAGGAACGGCGTCACGATGCCGCCGACCCCGTAGATCAACAGGTTGCGCCGCAGCAGCGCCGACGCGCTCGACGGCTGGTACCGCACACCCCGCAGCGCGAGCGGGATCAGCGCCACGATGACCAGCGCGTTGAAGATCACCGCGGACAGGATCGCCGACCGCGGGGTCGCCAGGTGCAGGATGTTCAGCGCGGCCAGCTGCGGGAAGATCGCCACGAACATGGCGGGCAGGATCGCGAAGTACTTCGCGAGGTCGTTGGCGATGCTGAACGTGGTCAGGGCGCCGCGGGTGATCAGCAGCTGCTTGCCGATCTCCACGATCTCGATCAGCTTCGTCGGGTCGGAGTCGAGGTCGACCATGTTGCCGGCCTCCTTCGCGGCCGACGTGCCGGTGTTCATCGCGACCCCGACGTCCGAGGCGGCCAGCGCCGGGGCGTCGTTCGTGCCGTCGCCGGTCATCGCGACCAGCCGGCCACCCTCCTGCTCCTTGTGGATCAGGGCCATCTTGTCCTCGGGCTTGGCCTCGGCGAGGTAGTCGTCGACCCCGGCGTCCTCGGCGATGGCCCGTGCGGTGCGCGGGTTGTCCCCGGTGATCATCACCGTCTTGATGCCCATCCGGCGCAGCTCGGCGAAGCGCTCCCGCATGCCCGGCTTGACCACGTCGGACAGCCGGATCACGCCGCGCACGACCGCGTTGCCCCCGGTCAGCTCGGCGACCACCAGCGGGGTGCCGCCCTGCTCGCTGATCTCGTCCACGATCCGCTCGGTCTCGTCCGGGAAGGTCCCGCCGTGCTCGCGCACCCACTCGCGGACCGCGCCGGCCGCGCCCTTGCGGACCTGGCGGCCGGGCAGGTCGACGCCGCTCATCCGGGTCTGCGCGGTGAACGGGACGAACTCACCGCCCTCGGGAACCGTCGTGCCCTCGGTCAGCTCGACGACGCTGCGGCCCTCCGGCGTGCCGTCGGCCAGGCTGGACAGCCGCGCGGCCTCGGCCAGCCGCTCCGGGGTCGTCCCGCCGACCGGGATCAGCTCGGTCGCGCGCCGGTTGCCGAAGGTGATGGTGCCGGTCTTGTCCAGCAGCAGCGTCGACACGTCCCCGGCGGCCTCGACCGCGCGGCCGGACGTGGCGAGCACGTTGCGCTGCACCAGCCGGTCCATCCCGGCGATGCCGATCGCCGACAGCAGCGCCCCGATCGTCGTCGGGATCAGGCACACCAGCAGCGCGGTCAGCACGATCACCGACTGCTCGCTGCCGGAGTAGGCGGCCATCGGCTGCAGCGCGACGACGGCGAGCAGGAAGATGATCGTCAGCGTGGACAGCAGGATCGTCAGGGCGACCTCGTTCGGCGTCTTCTGCCGCGAGGCGCCTTCGACCAGCGCGATCATGCGGTCCACGAAGGACTCGCCGGGCTTGGTGGTGATGCGCACGACGATCCGGTCGCTGAGCACGGTCGTGCCGCCGGTGACGGCCGAGCGGTCGCCGCCGGACTCGCGGATCACCGGCGCGGACTCGCCGGTGATGGCCGACTCGTCGACCGTCGCGATGCCCTCGACCACGTCGCCGTCGCCCGGGATGGTCTCCCCGGCCTCGACGACCACCAGGTCACCCACCCGCAGCTCGGCACCCGGCACGCGCACCTCGCCGTCCGGGGTGATCCGCCGGGCGACGGTCTCCTTCTTGGTGCGGCGCAACGACTCCGCCTGCGCCTTGCCCCGGCCCTCGGCGACGGCCTCGGCCAGGTTCGCGAACACGACCGTGAACCACAGCCACACCGCGATCAGGATCGTGAACACGCTCGGGCCGGTGATCGCGAAGACCGTGGTGAGGACCGAACCCACCCACACCACGAACATGACCGGGTTGCGGACCTGGTGGCGCGGGTCGAGCTTGCGCAGCGCGTCCGGCAGCGAGGTCAGCAGCTGGCGGGCGTCGAACACCCCCGCGCCGACGCGGTTCGGGTGCGCCGCCTGGGTTTCGACGGGTTTGTCCTGCGTGACAGTCATGCCATGGCCTCCGCGATGGGACCGAGCGCGAGCGCGGGGACGAAGGTCAGCGCCGCGACGAGAAGGATGGTTCCGGCGAGCACGGAGCCGAACAGCGGCCCGGTCGTCGGCAAGGTGCCCGCGGTCTCCGGCACCTTCTTCTGCGCGGCCAGCGAACCGGCCAGGCACAGGACCGCGATGATCGGCACGAACCGCCCGATGAGCATCGCCACCGACAGCGACGACTGGAACCAGTCGTTCGTCACGGTGATGCCGCCGAAGGCGCTGCCGTTGTTGTTGCCGGTCGAGGTGTAGGCGTAGAGCACCTCGGACAGCCCGTGCGCGCCGCTGTTGCCCAGCGCGCCCGCGGTGCCCGGCATGAGCAGGGCCGCACCGGCGCCGAGCAGCACGACCGTGGGCATCGCCAGCATCGCGATCGCGGACGCGGTGACCTCGCGCCTGCCGAGCTTCTTGCCCAGGTACTCCGGCGTGCGCCCGACCATCAGGCCGGCCAGGAACATCGCGATGATCGCCATCACCAGGATGCCGTACAGACCGGTGCCGACCCCGCCGGGCGAGACCTCGCTGAACAGCATGTGCAGCAACGTCATCCCGCCGCCGAGACCGCTGTAGCTGTCGTGCATCGAGTTCACCGCGCCGGTCGAGGTGCCGGTGGTGCTGGTGGCGAACAGCGACGACGCGCCGATGCCGAACCGCTGCTCCTTGCCCTCCAGGTTCGCCCCGGCCAGCAGCGCGGCGGGCCCGTTCGGGTGCGTCTCGGCCCACCAGGTCACGGCGAGCACGAACGTCCACAGCAGACCCATCACCGACAGCAGGACGTACCCCTGCTTCGGGTTGCCGGCGAGCCTGCCGAACGTCCGGGTCAGCGACACCGGGATCACCAGGATCAGGAAGATCTCGATCAGGTTGGTCCAGGCGTTCGGGTTCTCGAACGGGTGCGCGGAGTTGGCGTTGAAGATGCCGCCGCCGTTGGTGCCCAGTTCCTTGACGACCTCCTGGCTCGCCGTGGGGGCCAGGGAGATCGTGCTCCGCGTGCCGTCCAGTCCGGTGGCCGTGACCCCCGCCCGCAGGCTCTGCGTGACGCCGAGCGCGACGAGCACGATCGCGAACAGCACCGCCATCGGCAGCAGGATCCGCACGGTGCCGCGGGTCAGGTCGACCCAGAAGTTGCCGAGCCGGTCGGTCCTCGACCGCGTGAACCCGCGGACCAGCGCCATCGCGACGGACAGGCCCACGGCCGCGGACAGGAAGTTCTGCACCGTCAGCCCGGCCATCTGGACGAGGTGGCCCATGGTCGTCTCGGGGACGTAGGACTGCCAGTTCGTGTTGGTCACGAAGCTGACCGCGGTGTTGAACGCGACGCCCGGGTCGACCGGGCCGCGGCCGAGGCTCAGCGGCAGCAGCGACTGCAGGCGCTGCAGCAGGTACAGGAAGACGATGGACACCAGCGAGAAGCCGAGCACGCCCAGCGCGTAGGTGGGCCAGCGCTGCTCGGAGGACGGGTCCACCCGGAACGCGCGGTACAGGCCGCGCTCCAGCTTCAGGTGCCGCTCGCTGGTGAACACGCGCGCCATGTAGTCGCCCAGCGGCTTGTGCACCAGGGCCAGCGCGGCGACGAGGATGCCGGCCGTGACCAGACCGGAGGCGAGGTCCGACATCAGAACCTCTCCGGCTTGATGAGTGCGATGAACAGGTAGACGATCAGGCCCAGCGCCAGCACCCCACCGGCGACGTTGGCGACCACCCCGGCGCCGCTCACAGCTTCTCCAGTCCGCGCAACGTCAGCGCCAGCACCGCGAACACCGCGATCAGCAGCACGGCGTACAGCAGATCCGCCACTTCACACCTTCCAGCACGGGTCACCCGATCGGTGACCGCTCCGGTGACAGCCTGCGCTCGGGATGTCCCGTTCCCCGCGCGGTCTGACGGCGCCTTGACGCGGCATCGGACGGCGTTTACGTGTTCTTGAGGTGCGTGTGCGACCGGCCACACTCCGTGAAATCCATCCGGTCACAGCGGTCAGATCGGGCAGACAGTTACCGGTGAGTTGTGTTACCACGGTGTTACGCATAGTTGTACTTGCTAAGCATCGGGAGGGTAGTACGCATGTGCGGCATCACCGGCTGGGTCTCCTTCGAGACCGACCTCACCCAGCGGCGCGAAGTGCTCGACGCCATGACCGGGACCATGGCCTGCCGTGGCCCCGACGACTCCGGGACCTGGATCGCCCGGCACGCCGCCCTCGGCCACCGGCGGCTGGCGATCATCGACCTGCCCGGCGGGCGGCAGCCGATGTCGGTGACCACGCCGTCCGGCGAGGTCGCCATGGTCTACAGCGGTGAGGCCTACAACTTCACCGAGCTGCGCCGCGAACTGGCGGGCAAGGGCCACGCCTTCCGCACCGACAGCGACACCGAGGTCGTGCTGCGCGGCTACCTGGAGTGGGGCGAGTCCGTCGCCGACCACCTCAACGGCATGTACGCCTTCGCGATCTGGGACGCGCGTGACGAGAAGCTCGTCATGATCCGCGACCGGATGGGCATCAAGCCGTTCTACTACTACCCGACGCGGGACGGCGTGCTGTTCGGCTCCGAGCCGAAGGCGATCCTGGCCAACCCCGCGGCCGAGCGGATCGTGGACGCGGACGGGCTGCGGGAGCTGTTCTCCTTCACCAAGCAGCCGGGCTGGTCGCTGTGGCACGGCATGTCCGAAGTGGAGCCGGGCACGATCGTCCGGGTGGACCGGGACGGCGTGCACACCCGCACCTACTGGAAGCTGGAGGCGCGCGAGCACACCGACGACCAGGAGACGACCGTCGCGCGGGTGCGCGAGCTGATGACCGACATCGTGCACCGGCAGCTGGTCGCCGACGTGCCGCGCTGCGTGCTGCTGTCGGGCGGCCTGGACTCCAGCGCGATCACCGGTCTGGCGGCCGCGCGGCTGCGGGAAGAGGGCGAGCAGCTGCGCACGTTCTCGGTGGACTTCGTGGGCCAGGAGGAGAACTTCAAGCCCGACGAGATGCGCGACACCCCGGACTCGCCGTTCATCCGGGACGTGGCGAAGCTGGTCGGGTCGGCGCACCAGGACGTCGTGCTCGACCCGGCCGCGCTGACCGACCCGGCGGTGCGGCGGGCGGTGCTGACCGCGCGGGACATCCCGGCCGGCATGGGCGACATGGACACCTCGCTGTACCTGCTGTTCAAGGCGATCCGCGCGGAGTCGACGGTGGCGCTGTCCGGCGAGTCGGCCGACGAGGTGTTCGGGGGGTACCGGTGGTTCCACGACGAGACCGCCCGCAACGCCGACACCTTCCCGTGGCTGGCGTTCCGCACCGGCGTCCAGGACGGCGGCAACCTGCTGCGCGGCGACGTGTCCCGGACGCTGGACCTGGACGGCTACATCGCGGACCAGTACCGCACCGCGCTGGCGCGGGTCGAGCACCTGGACGGGGTGTCCGCGGAGGAGCGCCGGATGCGCGAGGTGTGCCACCTGCACCTGACCCGGATGGTGCGGGCGCTGCTGGACCGCAAGGACCGCGCGTCGATGGCGGTCGGGTTGGAGGTGCGGGTGCCGTTCTGCGACCACCGGCTCGTCGAGTACGTCTACAACACGCCGTGGTCGCTGAAGACGTTCGACGGCCGGGAGAAGAGCCTGCTGCGGCACGCGACCAAGCACGTGCTGCCGCGGTCCGTTGTGGACCGGGTGAAGAGCCCGTACCCGTCCACGCAGGACCCCGGGTACGCCGCGGCGTTGCAGCAGCAGGCGAAGGAGGTGCTCGCCTCACCCGGCGACCCGGTGTTCGAGCTGGCCTCCCGCGAGTGGGCAACGGACGCGGTGGGCCAGGACCCGGCCGCGATGGACTCGCTGACGCGCCACGGTCTGGACCGGCTGCTGGACCTGCACCACTGGTTCGACATCTACCGGCCGGAGCTGCGAGTCTGATCGGTGCTTCGAAGCACCGCATGAGCAGCTTGCACCGCCGCGGGTTTCGAGTCGGATCTGCCGCGCGGAGCGCGTCCGTTGAGGGCGGTGGCGGGCGACGGGCGGGCGGCCTCTCGCGAGGACAGCGCCGACGTGGTTGATGGCACTGTCGCGCGAAGCGCGTCCACCAGGGGCGGTGGCGGGCTGGCGGGAGGGGCCGCTACCCGCACCGCCCCGCAGGCCGCCACCTGAAAAATGCCTGTGAGGTTCGGACATCGGGCACAAGTGGGTATGCGTGAGCGTTGGACTGGTCAGGAGAGGTGAGGAAAGATGACCCAAGCATTCACGCAGACCGCGTTCACCAACGCCCGGACGAACCCGCAGCTCCCGACCCTGCCCACCGGCTGGCCGATCGGGTCCTACGAGTCCTACGAAGAGGCCCAGCGGGCGGTCGACCACCTCGCCGACAACGACTTCCCCGTGGCGGACGTCACGATCGTCGGAGTCGAGCCGATGCTGGTCGAGCGCGTCGCCGGCAAGCTCAGCTGGGGGCGGGTACTCGGTGGCGCGGCCATGTCGGGTGCCTGGTTCGGTGTCTTCGTCGGCCTGTTGCTGACGATGTTCACGCCGGGCGCCGGGTTGCTGCCGATCCTGTTCGGTCTCGTCGCCGGTGTCGCGTTCAGCATGGTGTTCGCGGCCATCAGCTACGGCGCCACCCGCGGCCGCCGGGACTTCGTGTCGCAGACGCAGCTGGTCGCGCGCCGCTACGACGTGCTGAGCCAGCCCCGCAACGCCGAGAAGGGCCGCGAGCTGCTGGCGAACCTCGCCGCGCGGGCGCACGTGTTCAACTGAGTCACCTGAGGAAGAGCCCCGAGCCGGTCCGGCTCGGGGCTTTCTCAGTTGCGGGAGTCCGACAGGACGTACCCGCACACGGTTTCCCTCCTCAGCTGCGCCCAGTCGGTCCGGAAGCCGCTCGTGGCCGGCTGCGCCGCGGCGGGACAGGCGAACAGGTCGAGCAGGCACCAGCCGTCGTCCTCGGTGAGCTGGCCGACGACGAAGCTGGACGTCCCGTCGGCCACGAACACGGCGACGGCGAAGTCTTCGGCGTTCTGGCGCACCTCGTAGACGGAGATGTCGCCGATGGTGAACGCCGAAACCCGTCCCTGGCCGGGCAGGTCGACCTCGTCGACGGGCGGCAGGCCGGCGCAGGTCAGGTCCCGGTAGGCGGCGCGGTCCTCGCCGGTGAGCGCCGTGGCGATGTCGTCCGCGGCGTCCCCGGGATCGTCGTCGAACACGTACACCAGGAGCAGCACGACCACCGCGATCGACGCGACCGCCGCGCCGCCCAGCGTCCACCACCGCGCCCGTCCCATCCGCACCTCCCGAGGTAACCGCGGACGGGCGGTGACCGTCAAAGGCGATGTCCTGATGCGGTCACACGGCTACCGCCGCGCCCCCGCGGAAAGGGCTTCCGCCAGGCGCGGAACCTGCAGCTGCGACCACGGGCTGAACACGAACGGCGTGCGGCTCATGCTCTCCACGAGGTCGGTCCACGCCGACCACCGCCACTCGCACACCTCGTCCGGCTCGGGCAGCGGGTCGGCCGCGGCCTCGGCGACCCACACCGGGCAGAACTCGTTCTCCACCACGCCACCGGCGTCGGTCGCGGTGTAGCGGAAGTCCGGCAGCACCTTCCGCAGGCCGGTGACCTCCAGGCCCAGCTCCTGCTTCGCGCGCCGTCCGATGGCCTCCGCCATGTCCTCGCCCGGGCCGGGGTGGCCGCAGAACGAGTTGGTCCACACGCCCGGCCACGTCTTCTTGCCGATCGCCCGCCGGGTCAGCAGCACGCGACCGGCGCGGTCGAAGACGTAGCACGAGAACGCCAGGTGCAGCGGGGTGTGCGCGTCGTGCACCGTGCGCTTGGGCGCGGTGCCGATGGGGTCGAAGCGCTCGTCGAGCAGCACCACGAGTTCTTCCTGGGCCACGTGCCCTGCCTTCCGTGTCAGTGGGAGCGGCGCGGCCGGGGCTGGCAGCGCGGGCAGAAGTAGGACGACCGGTTCATGAACGGCTCGCGGCGGATGGCCGTGCCGCAGCGGCGGCAGGGGCGGTCACCCTGGCCGTAGACGTTCAGCGAGCGGTCGAAGTAGCCGGACTGGCCGTTGACGTTGACGTACAAGGCGTCGAAGGACGTGCCCCCGGCCTGGAGGGCCTCGTTCATCACCTCGGTGGCCGCTTCGAGCACGGCCGCGCCCTGGGCGCGGGTGAGCTTCTCGGTGGGGCGGGCCCAGTGCAGGCGGGCGCGCCAGAGCGACTCGTCGGCGTAGATGTTGCCGACGCCGGACACCAGGGTCTGGTCGAGCAGGGCGCGTTTGATCTCGGTGCGGCGCGAGCGCAGCGCCTTGACCGCCTGGGCCGGGTCGAACGCCGGGTCCATCGGATCGCGGGCGATGTGCGCGATCGGGGCGGGCAGCAGCGTGCCGTCGGAGGTGACCAGGTCGGCGAGCGCGAGTCCGCCGAACGTGCGCTGGTCGACGAACCGCAACTCGGGCCCGCCGTCGTCGAAGCGGATGCGGACGCGCAGGTGCTTCTCGTCGGGGGCGCCCTCGGGCTGGACGAGCATCTGGCCGCTCATGCCCAGGTGCGCGAGGATCGCCTCCTTGTCGGACAGCTCCAGCCACAGGTACTTGCCGCGGCGCCGCGCCGCCTCGACGCGCGCCCCCGCCAGGCGGCCGGTGAAGTCGTCCGGGCCCAGCTCGTGACGGCGGATCGCCCGCGGGTGCAGCACTTCGACGCGCGCGATCGCGCGGCCCGCCACGTGGGCCTGCAGCCCGCGGCGCACCACTTCTACTTCGGGAAGCTCCGGCACTCCACCACCCTAACCACGACCACCGACAATTCCCGGCGTCCGACCGGGTCACATCACGACGACCGACAGTGACGCCCGGATCCACCGGAACGACGAAAACCGGGCCGCCGCGGCGAGGCAGCGACCCGGCTTCCGGGACAGCGGAACTACTCCGAGCCCTCCGGCTTCAGCTCCTCGGAAAGAGCCCGCCAGGCGGTCTCGGCGGCCTTCTGCTCGGCTTCCTTCTTCGTGGTGCCCGAGCCGTTGCCCAGATCGCGACCGGCGACCAGCACCGTCGCACTGAACTCCTTGCGGTGGTCCGGACCGGTGTCCTCCACCTTGTACTCGGGCACACCCAGCCCGGCCGAGGCGGTCAGCTCCTGCAGGCTCGTCTTCCAGTCCAGCCCGGCCCCGCGCAGCGGCGCCTCCGCCAGCAGCGCGTCGAACAGCCGGTGCACCAGATCGCGCGCCGCGTCGATGCCGTGCGCCAGGTACGCCGCACCGATCACGGCTTCGAGCCCGTCGGCGAGGATGCTCGCCTTGTCACGGCCCCCGGTCAGCTCCTCGCCCTTGCCCAGCAGCAGGTGCGCGCCGAGGCCGCCGGGGCCCAGCCCGCGCGCCACCCCGGCCAGGGCGTGCATGTTGACCACGCTGGCCCGCAGCTTCGCGAGCTGTCCCTCCGGAAGCTCGGGGTGCGTGCGGTACAGGTGGTCGGTGACGACCAGACCGAGCACGGCGTCACCGAGGAACTCGAGCCGCTCGTTGGGCGGCAGCCCACCGTTCTCGTACGCGTACGAGCGGTGGGTGAGCGCCAACGTGAGCAGCTCGGCGTCGAGTTCGACGCCGAGCGCTTCGAGCAACGGTTTCGGGTCGGCGGCCGGCCCTCCCGATCTCGACCTGCCCCCCATCCTGGTCAGCGACCTCAGGCGGGCTCGACGACCTGACGACCGTCGTACTGGCCGCAGGTCGGGCAGGCCACGTGCTGCGGCTTCGGCTGCCGGCAGGCCCGGTTCTGGCAGGGCACCAGCTGCACGGGCGTCGCCTTCCACTGCGCACGACGGTGGCGCGTGTTGGAGCGCGACATCTTCCGCTTCGGGACGGCCACGACTGAATCTCCTCATCCACGGTTCGCTCACGCGGGCGCGAGCGTGCTTACTCAATGCTTACGAGCTGATGCCCGTCAGGCTTGCCGGCCGGGCCCGCCCGGGGACGAGTCGTCGAAACGCTCGACCAGCGCGGCCCACCGAGGGTCTATCGTCTCATGCCCGTGTCCGGGCTCGAGATCGGCCCACTTCCCGCCGCATTCGGGGCACAGCCCGGGGCAGTCCTCGCGGCACAGCGGGACCTGCGGCAGGGCCAGCACGACGGCGTCGCGGACCAGCGGTTCGAGGTCGATCCGGTCGTCGACCAGGCGCATGACCTCGTCCTCGTCGGTCGTCTCGTCCGTGGTCGAGTCCGGGTAGGCGAACAGCTCGGTCAGGTCGACCTCGACCTCGTCGGAGATCGGGTCGAGGCAGCGCGAGCAGGCGCCCGTCGTCGGCGCGACGGCGGAACCGCTGACCAGCACGCCCTCGACCACCGACTCGAGCAGCAGGTCGAGCTCGACCTCGGTGCCCTTGGGCACCACGATCACGTCGGGCACGCCCCACTCGACGCCGGTGGGCGCCGTGCGCTGGACGGTGCGGCTCAGGCCGGCGCGGCGGCCGAGCTCGCGCGTGTCGACGACCCACGGGTTGCGGGCGTCGGAAGAGTCATTGTGCTGAGACATCGGTCCGTTGAGTAGAGGGCGGAAGGCAACCTCACCACTCTACGCCCTCACCCGTTCAGGGCTGGAAGTCGTACAGGGGCGTGGGCCGCTGGCCGAGGGTCGACGGCGCGCGCAGGTGGTTGCGGCCGGAGTCGACCGTGCGCAGCGTGGTGGACAGCAGCTCGGAGAACTCGGCGAGCTTGCCGTCGACGTAGGCGTCGCAGTCGGCGCGCTGGCGGTCGGCCTCGGCGTGGGCCTCGTCCACGATCCGCGCCGATGCGGCGTTCGCGGCCTGCACGACCTCGGTCTGGGACACCAGCCGGGACTGCTCGTGGCGGCCGTCCTCGACGGCCCGCTCGTAGGCGTCGCGGCCGGCCTGCATCATGCGCTCGGCCTCGGCGCGGGCCCGCTCGGTCAGGTTGTGGTACTCGGCCTGGCCC
Source organism: Amycolatopsis ruanii (assembly GCF_003385175.1). NCBI lineage: Bacteria > Bacillati > Actinomycetota > Actinomycetes > Pseudonocardiales > Pseudonocardiaceae > Amycolatopsis > Amycolatopsis ruanii. The sequence continues at coordinate 35,445 of NZ_PQHY01000020.1, read as the reverse complement.
GCGGCGATCATCCGCTCCGCCTCGGCCCGGGCGTCGGCCATGACCTGCTCGGCGCGCGCCTGCGCGTCGGCGATCATGCGCTCCGCCTCCGCGGCGGCCTCGGAGGTGACCCGCTCGGCCTCGGCGTTGGCGTCGTTGACCGTGGTCTCGGCCTGGTCGCGCGCCTTGGTGATCAGCTCGTCGCGCTGGTCGAGCACGTCCTGCGCGTCATCGACCTCGCGGGGCAGCGCGTCACGCACGTCGTCGAGCAGTTCGAGGACGTCCCCGCGGGGAACCACGCAGCTGGATGTCATCGGCACCCCGCGTGCCTCTTCCACGATCGTGACGAGTTCGTCCAGCGCCTCGAACACCCGGTACACAGCGACTCCCTAGGTGGCCTTTCCCCATCCGGCTTGACCACCAGTCTGCCCGCTTCTCGCGTGAAACGGCGGGAGCGCTGCGTTACCGGGCGTGTCAGCAACGCGAAGCGTTTCCGTTGAGGGTGGTGGTGGGCGACGGGCGGGCGTGTCAGTGACGCGAAGCGTTTCCGTTGAGGGTGGTGGTGGGCGACGGGCGGGCGTGTCAGCAACGCGAAGCGTTTCCGTTGAGGGTGGTGGTGGGCGACGGGCGGGCGTGTCAGCAACGCGAAGCGTTTCCGTTGAGGGTGGTGGTGGGCGACGGGCGGGCGTGTCAAGGAGTTCCGTCAGGAATTCACGTCCACCAGGTCGAAGCTCGCGTAGTGGTCGCCGGTGTAGAAGTACTCCCCCGCCGAGCCGGTGACGATCCGCCGCGCGCCGCGGTCGTCGCTGCCGGGGGTCTCCACGGTGTACTCGTGGTAGTAGCCGCTCGCGCAGGCGGGCAGCAGCCCTTCGCGGTTCTGGAAAACCGTCCCGTCCTGCTCGTACGGGTACGGGCCGCCCTGCTGGATCAGCTCGTAGGTGTCGGTGGCCTCCGCGGGCAGGTCGCTCAGCGCGACCTCCGTGAAGCCGGAGGTGTCGCCGCACTCGGCCTGGGCGAGGGACGCCGGCGCGGCCGAGGCGGGCGCGACCAGGCCGAGGCCCGTGAACAACGTGAGGACGAACGCGAGCAGCACCCCGGCCACCCGGGATATCATGGTGTTGGTCATTTTCGGACCGTAGCCCGATCGCGTTACCCGCAGGAGGCCGTCAGGTGAACGCGCCCGAAGTCCCGACGAAAGTCGTCGCCCGATCAGGCGCGTTCGGCGAGCTTCGCGGTCAGCCGCTCGAAAACCACGCCCGGCACCAGGTTCTTCACGTCGCCGCCGTAGGTGGCGACCTCCTTGACCAGCGAGCTGGACACGAAGCCGTAGGCGGGGTTGTTGGACATCAGCAGCGTCTCCACCCCGGAGAGCTCGCGGTTCATCTGCGCCATCTGCAGCTCGTAGTCGAAGTCGCTGACCGAGCGCAGGCCCTTGGCGATCGCCGCGATGCCGTTCTGCTTGCAGTACTCCACGAGCAGCCCGTGCCAGGAGTCCACCCGCACGTTGGGCAGGTGCGCGGTGATCTCCCGCAGCATCTCCAGGCGCTCCTCGATGGAGAACATGCCCTTCTTGGACTTGTTGATCATGACCGCGACCACGACCTCGTCGAACAGCTTCGCCGCCCGCTCGATGATGTCGAGGTGGCCGTTGGTCACCGGGTCGTAGGAGCCAGGACACACCGCACGCCGCATGCCGCGGACGCTATCAAGCTCTACCCGTCGTGGCGCGGTGAAGTGACGTACTCCGCCCAGTACAACGCCGTGTCGCCGTACCGCGACGTGCGCACCGGTTCGAACCCGGCCGGCCAGGCGGGTTCGCCGTCGCGCAGCGCGCGTTCCACGATCACCAGCACCTGCCCGGCGATCCAGCCGCCGGCGGCCAGGACGGTCAGCACCGCGCCGATCCGGTCCGCCCCCAGCGAGTACGGCGGATCGGCCAGCACGAGGTCGAACGGCTCGTCGGCGGGCTGCGCCAGCACCGTCTCCACCGGGCCGGAGCGCACCGATCCGCCCAGCCCGAGCGCGCTCACGTTGGCCTTGAGCACCTGCACGGCCCGCCGGTCGGACTCGACGAACACCGCGTCCGCCGCGCCACGCGAGAGCGCCTCCAGGCCCAGGGCGCCGGAACCGGCGTAGAGGTCCAGGACCCGCGCGTCGGTCAGCTCGCCCGCCGCCTCCAGCGCGTTGAACAACGCCTCCCGCACGCGCTCGGAGGTCGGCCGGGTGCCCTGCGCGGGCACCTTGAGCCGCCGCCCGCTCGCCGCCCCGGCCACGATCCTCGTCGTCACACCCCCATCATCGCGCTGTGTTCTACGCGGTGTTTTGCCCAGGACCCGGTGAACAGCGCGCGGGGCACGCGTAGAGTCAATCTTCCTGTTGCCGGCGAGTGAGCTGTAGGAGCGCTGCGTGTCGGAACCTCGGGTCAGACGGGCCGAGATCGCCATCGAACAACACCACGTGGACCGCGTCTACACCCGGCTCGCCGAACTCCGGGCGCAGGCGGAGGCGATGCGTGCCAAGGGCTACGAGATCGGCCACGGCGCCCAGCGCGAAGCCGTTTTCGAGCAGGCCTCGATGCTGTTCGAGCGCGACATGATGGTCCACCACGCGACCCAGACGCTGCAGACCCTGGACGCCGAGTACGAGGGCCTGGTCTTCGGCCGCCTCGACCACACCAGCCGGGAGACGATCTACGTCGGGCGCCTCGGCATCCGCGACGCCGAGTTCGACAACCTGGTCACCGACTGGCGCGCCCCCGCGGCCGCCGCGTTCTACCAGGCCACCGCCGAGGAACCGATGGACGTGGTGCGCCGCCGCGTCATCCGCTGCTCCGGCCAGACCGTGCTCGACGTGGATGACGACGTGCTGATCCCGGACGCGGTCGGCGACGACATGCAGGTGGTCGGCGAGGGCGCGCTGATGGCCGCGCTGGGCCGGTCGCGTGGCGACAAGATGCGCGACATCGTCGCCACCATCCAGAAGGAACAGGACGAGGTCATCCGGGCGCCGTGGCGCGGTGTCACCGAAATCACCGGCGGCCCGGGCACCGGCAAGACCGCCGTGGCGCTGCACCGCGCGGCCTACCTGCTCTACCGCTACCGCCGCCAGCTCGGCGGGGCCGGCGTGCTGGTGGTCGGCCCGTCCGGGGTGTTCACCAACTACATCTCCCGCGTGCTGCCGTCGATGGGTGAGACGAACGTCGAGCTGCGGGCGCTGGGCGCGGTGCTCGACGGCATCGAGACCGACCGGCAGGACCCGGCGCCGCTGGCCGCGATCAAGGGGTCGCTGCGGATGCGCAAGGTGCTGCTCAAGGCGTTGCGCGACACCCCGCCGGACGTGCCCGGCGAGATGCGGATCGTCTACAAGGGCGAGGTCCTCAAGCTCACCCGCAAGGAACTGGAGAAGGTCCGCCGCAAGGTGCACGGCCACGGCGGGCCGCCGAACCGCTCGCGGGTGCGCGCGGCCGAGGCGCTGCTGGAGGCGCTGGCCGACCGCGCCGAGGAGAACGCCCGCGCCGACTGCCGGACGATCGAGCGCGCCGAGCTGATCCACGACCTGGGCGAGCGGATCGACTTCCACCGCTTCCTGGTGGTGTGGTGGCCGGTGCTGTACCCCGGCGAGATCCTGCGCTGGCTGGGTGATCCGAAGCGGCTGACCAAGGCCGCGCGGGGTGTGCTGACCCCGGACGAGGTCGACCTGCTGGCCGCGTCGTTCGCCGACCGGGAGCGCGAATGGACGGTCGCCGACGTGGCGCTGCTGGACGAGCTGCGCGTGCTGGTCGGGCCGCCGCCCAAGCGCCGCCGCCGCGCGCAGCAGGTCGAGCTGGACGCGGCGCCGCCGGAGCGCGGGTCGGTCGGCAAACCGCACCGGCCGGAGCACTACGACGAGTACTCGCACATCGTGGTCGACGAGTCGCAGGACCTCTCGCCGATGCAGTGGCGGATGGTCGGGCGGCGGGGCAAGTACGCCAGCTGGACGGTGGTCGGCGACCCGGTGCAGAGCTCGTGGCCGGATCCGGCGGAGGCGGCGCAGGCCCGGACGCAGGTGTTCGGCGCGCGCACCCCGATCCGCCGGTACACGCTGCGCACCAACTACCGGAACTCGGCGGAGATCTTCGACCTGCCCGCGCGGGTGGTCGCCGGGCACGCCGCCGAGGGTGAGCTGCCGCACGCGGTGCGGACCACCGGGATCGAGCCGGACGTGCGGCTGGTCGAGCCCGGCAGCGTGGAGAGCGCGGTGCAGGCCGCGGCGAAGGAGCTGCTGGACGCGGTCGAGGGCACGGTCGGTGTGGTGTGCGCCATGGACCGGGTCGCCGAGGTCGGCACGTGGGTGCGGGGCCAGGCGGACGAGCGGCTCAAGGTCGTCGGCAGCCTGGACGCCAAGGGCCTGGAGTACGACGCCGTCGTGCTGGTCGAGCCGACCGAGCTGATCACCGAGTCGCTCACCGGGCGCCGCGTGCTCTACGTCGCACTGACCCGCGCGACCCAGCAACTGACCGTCGTGGCCTCCGACGACGAGTGGCTGCCTGCGGAATAAATCACGAAAAAAGCGACGTCTTCGTCAGCCTCCATCATTTCCCGGGCAATTACCATGCACGGCGAGACCGATCGTCTCTTCGTGATGTCCGGGACTGTGGATGGAGCACCTCATGGCAGGTTGGGTGCGTGCTGCGCGCCGTACGGCGGCCTCGATCGGCCTCGTCGCGGCGCTGCTCACGACGGGCGTCGCCTGTACCGGCGACGAGACCGCGAGCACTGGTGGTGAAGTTTCCACTGGTCAGGGAGTTATCGGTGAGGCTCCGGTGGCCAGTGAGGCGGAGCTGGCGGCCAGCCCGACCGCCCAGGCGATCCGGGCCCGCGGCACGCTGATCGTCGGCGGCGACGAGAACCTGCCCCTGCTGTCGCAGCGGAATCCGATCACCGGGAGCACCGACGGATTCGACGCGACACTCGGAAAAATGCTGGCGAAATACATCATCGGCCGGCCGAACGTCAACATCGTGACGACCACACCGGAAACGCGCGAAGCGATGTTGAAAACGGGCACCGTGGACGCGGTGATCCGGATCTACACGATCACGGCGGAACGGGCGCAGCGGGTCGCGTTCGCCGGGCCGTACCTGCTGTCCGGGCAGGCGATCGCCACGCTCAAGGGCACCACCGGCATCGACGACCCCGCCGACCTCAACGGCAAGACCGTCCTGGCGGTGGCCGGGACGACCAGCGTGGCGGCGATCCAGCAGCGCGCGCCCGGCGCGAAGATCACCACGTTCGGCACGGCCGAGGAGTGCGTGCAGGCGCTGGAGCAGGGCAAGGGCGACGCGTACGTGCACGATCTGACCGTGCTGGCGGGCGAGGCGCAACTGGACTCGAAGCTGCAGATCAGCGGGCAGCCGTTCACCAGCGAGCCGTACGGCATCGGCCTCAAGCTCGACGACGACACGTTCAAGCGGTTCGTCAACGACTGGCTGCGCAAGATCGAGGCCGCCGGGCTGTGGCAGCGCGCCTGGCAGGAGACGCTGGGCACGGTGGTGACCGGCGCACCCCCGTCCCCACCAGCGATCGGCTCAGTCCCCGGCTCATAGCCACGCGAGTCCCACGCTCCGCCCCGCGAGTCCCACGCTCCGCCCCGCGAGTCCCACGCTCCGGCGCGCGAGTTCCGCGTTCCGGCGCAAGAGTTCTGCGCTCCGGCGCGCGAGTTCCGCACTCGGGTGGCCGGGTGCCGTGCGGCTCCTAGTAGTCGCCCACCGTCATGGAGTTGTGGACGGGCGCGGTCTTGGCGGTGAGGCGAAGCAGGGCGGGGCTCGTAGGCGCGGAAGGCGCACTCGTGCTACCGCCGGCCCACGACTGCCCCCAGGTCCAGTTCCCCGGCGTGCCCGGGGACGAACTCCGCCGGGCGGCCGTGGACGGCTCCTGCCCCGCCCTGAACCTGCCGCACTGACCTCTCGCCCGCGCGAGTCCCACGCTCCGGCGCGCGAGTCCCACGCTCCGGCGCGCGAGTCCTGCGCTCGGAGCCGCGCGTCCCGCGCTCGGCCCGCGCGTCCTGTGTTCCGGCGCGGGAGTTCCACATTCGGAGCCGCGAGTCCCACGCTCCCGCAGGCGAGTTCTGCGTTCGCGCGGGAAGACGTGCGGCCGGGTGCGCGTTGGACGTTGCCGTGAAGCCGCTATCCGACGTCGCGCTGTCCGTGCTGGACCTGTCCCCCATTCCGAGCGGCGCGGACGCGCGCACCGCGCTCCGCAACACCGTCGAGCTGGCCCGGCAGACCGAGCGGCTCGGCTACCGGCGGTTCTGGGTCGCCGAGCACCACAACATGCCGGGCATCGCGAGTTCGGCCACGACGGTCCTGATGAGCCACGTCGCGGCGGCGACCGAAAGCATCCGCGTCGGCTCCGGCGGCATCATGCTGCCCAACCACGCGCCGCTGGTGGTGGCCGAGCAGTTCGGGATGCTGGAGGCGTTCCACCCCGGCCGCATCGACCTCGGCATCGGCCGGGCACCGGGCACCGACCAGCGCACGGCGATCGCGTTGCGTGGTTCGGCGCAGGCGCTGGGCGCGGACGACTTCCTTCAGCAGCTGTCCGAGCTGATGGGCTACTTCGACGGCGAGGGCGCGGTGCGGGCGGTGCCGAGGTACAAGCCGCCGGTGTGGCTGCTCGGGTCGAGCGGGTTCAGCGCGCGGCTGGCCGGGTCGCTCGGGCTGCCGTTCGCGTTCGCGCACCACTTCAGCGCCCGCAACACGATCCCGGCGGTGGAGCTGTACCGCGAGTCGTTCCAGCCGTCGGAGGCGCTGCCCGAGCCCTACGTGATGCTCGGCGCGGCGGTGATCTGCGCGGAGACCGACGACCGGGCGCGGTGGCTGGCCGGGCCGAGCGGCCTGCAGTTCCTCCAGCTGCGGCGCGGCAACCCGATCCCGCTGCCGACGCCCGAGGAGGCCGCCGGGTACCCGTACTCGGAGATCGACCGGCACTTCGTGGACGAACGCCTGGGCACGACGATCCACGGCTCACCGTCGACGGTCCGCAAGGGCCTGGAGACGCTGGTCAGCGACACCGGCGCCGATGAGATCATGATCACGACGATGGTCCACGGCGAGGCCGACCGGCTGCGCTCCTACGAGCTGGTGGCCGACCTCACCCACGCCTGAGCCCAAGCCCGGCGCGGCAGGTCGGGCGGCCTCCGCCAACCCGCTAGCGTCCGGCCTCGCCCGTGATGGCCAACGGCCCGCCGCGTTGAGCCCGGACCCGCGCGGCGGGCCGGGCGGCCTCCGTTAACCCGCCCGCCGCACCGCAGCCTCCGGCCGCGCCCGCGGCTAGGACCGCCAAGCGCTCCGCACCGGCGGCATCCCGCCGCCGGCCACACGAGAACCAGCCCGCGCCACCCCACACTGAGCCCGCCGACCGCACCGGCGGCATCCTGCTGCCGGCCCACGCGAGAACCGGCCGGGCGCACGCGCAGAACCCGCGCGCGCCGCAGCCTTCGGCTCCAGGCGCAGCTCCGCAGCGACCCTGAATTCCCAAGCCACCCGCGCTGCGCCGGGCAGGCCGCAACCGCCCGCCCGGCCTCGCCGCTCGGTTCAGGACAGCCAGGCGCTCCGCACCGGCGGCATCCCGCTGCCGCCGCGGGCCGTCGGCTTCACCGCCAGGATCTGGTTCACCCCGATGGCCCCGCTTTCGAAGCTCAGCGCGCACGCGGCCATGTACAGCCGCCACACCCGCGCCCGTCCCGCGCCGCCCAGGCGGACCGCCTCGGCCCAGTTCGCCTCCAGGTTCGCCACCCACGCGCGCAGCGTGCGCCCGTAGTGCTCGCGCAGCGCCTCCACGTCCCGCACCTCGAAGCCGGCCTCCTCGATCGCCGCGGCCATCACGCTCACCGGCTCCAGCTCGCCGTCCGGGAAGACGTACCGGTCGATGAACGACGTCTTCTGGTTCCGCGGCGGCACCGACGGGTGCCGCGAGATGGCGTGGTTGAGCAACCGCCCCTCCGGCCGCAGCAGGTCGAACAGCGACTTCGCGTACACCGGCAGCATCGACGCGCCCACGTGCTCGGCCATCCCGATGCTGGAGATCGCGTCGAACGGCCCGTCGGACACCTCGCGGTAGTCCTGCACCCGGATCTCCACCAGGTCCGACAGCCCCTCCTCGGCGACCCGCTTGCGCGCGAAGTCCGCCTGCGCCTGCGACAGCGTGACGCCGACCGCGTGCGCGCCGTACTCCTTGGCGGCGTGGATGACGAAGGTGCCCCAGCCGCAGCCGACGTCGAGCACCCGCATCCCCTCGCGCAACCCGAGCTTGCGCGCCACCAGGTCGACCTTCGCGGTCTGCGCCTCCTCCAGCGTGGTCTCCGGCTTCGGCCACACCGCGCACGAGTACGTCATCGACGGCCCGAGCACGAGCGCGTAGAAGTCGTTGCCCACGTCGTAGTGGTGCGAGATGGCGGCCGCGTCACGGCGCCGGGAGTGCATGCGCCCGGCGAGCTTGATCTCCTCCGGCGGCGGTTTCGGCGGGAACCCCACGATGCCCAGCTTCAGCGCCGCCTTGGCCAGGTCGCGCCGCACCGCCCAGGTGAGGTCCACGTCGAAGTCGACGTCGTAGACCAGATCGTGCAGCCGCTCCAGGGCTTCCACGAACGGCCCCTCGACGTCGAGCTCGCCGGCGACGTGCGCCCGCGTCACGCCCAGCTCGTTCGGCGCCCACAGCAGGCGCCGCAACGCGCGGCGGTGTTTGAGGTGCAGCACCGGCGCGTCCGGCGGCCCGGTTTCACTGCCGTCCCAGCAACGAATCCGGATCGGGACGTTCTGACCGAGCGCCGTGTGCAGGAGTTCCCCTACGGCGCCGGCGACTCCACCTGCGCTACCCACGAACTTCATTCAAGCACGCGCGCGGCGAAATCGCTTGTATCAGCGAAGTAATTCACCAATGGTGTGCAGCACAGGTGCCAGAATCACCAGATCATCCCGTTTGCCGGAAACGCATTCGGTGATGCCCGCGCCCACGACCTCGAACTCCGCGAGCGCACGCAGCCCGTCGACGAGCTTCGACACGGTCATCCCATCGGGTTCCGGGTAGTCCATTCCGGCGAACGCGGACGGGTCCAGGACATCGAGATCGACGTGCACGTACAGCCGTTCGATACCGGCATCCCGGACTTCGGCGACAATCCGCGACGGTTCCCCCGAAACCAGCCGGACCCGGCCCGCCTCGATTTCGTCCCGTTCCGCCGGATCCAGCGCCCGCGCCCCGACGAGCACCGCACGGCCCGGCTCGACCGCGGGCACGGCCGCGAACGCCGGATCGCCGTCGCCGAGCAGCGACCGCAGCACCATCCCGTGGAAGGCGCCGGACGGCGAGCCGGCCGGGGTGTTGAGGTCGCCGTGCGCGTCGAACCACGCCACGCCGAAGCGTTCGCCGTGCCGGGCCCGGGCGGCGGCGACGGGCACCAGGTCGGCGGCGCAGTCACCGCCGATGGTGAGCACCGGTCCGTCGGCGAGGGCCTCGGCGTGCCGCTTCCGGTTGTCCAGCAACGCTTCCCGGTTCGCGATCCCGTCCACGACCGGCGTTTCGCCCGCCTCCAGACGCACCTCGCGCACCGGCGCCCCGAGAACCTCCGCCGCCAACGCGGAAAGGGCCCGGCACCCCGCGGGCAGATCGCCCGCCCGGGGTGTCCGGGCCCCTTGCCACTGCGGTACCGCTTGGATCAGCACGCACCGACCCTAACGACGGCACGGGGGCCGCCGCACGCGGATTTCCCCGCCCGCCGAACTCGCGCTCACGAGCGCAGAACTCGCGAGCACGAGTGTGGGACTCGCGAGCACGAGTGTGGGACTCGCGGGCGTGAGCGTGGGACTCGCGAGCGTGAGCGTGGGACTCGCGAGCGTGAGCGTGGGACTCGCGGGCTGTCGGCTTCCGCGCGAGTCCCACGTCCCGGTGCGCGAGTTCTGCGTTCCGGTGCGCGAGTTCTGCGTGCCGGTGCGCGAGTCCTGCGTTCCCGTGCGCGAGTTCTGCGTTCGGGTGTTACTCCAGCACGATCAGCAGGTCACCGCCCTCGACCTGCTGCACCGAGTTGATCGCCAGGCGCACCACCTTGCCCGATTCGGACGCGGTGATCGCCGCCTCCATCTTCATCGCCTCGATGGTCGCGACCGTGGCGCCCGCGGCGACCTCGTCGCCCTCGGCCACCGACAGCGTGACCACACCGGCGAACGGCGCGGCGACGTGCTTCGGGTTGGACTTGTCGGCCTTCTCCGCCGCCGGCAGGTCCGAGGCCACCGACCGGTCGCGCACCTGGATCGGCCGCAGCTGCCCGTTCAGCGTCGCCATCACCGTCCGCATGCCGCGCTCGTCGGCCTCACCGACGGCCTCCAGCTCGAACAGCAGCCGCACGCCCGGCTCCAGGTCGACCGCGTACTCCTCGCCCGGGCGCAGACCGTAGAAGAAGTCCTTGCTGGACAGCACGCTGGTGTCGCCGTAGGCGCGGCGGTGCTCCTCGAACTCCTTGGTCGGCCCGGGGAACAGCAGCCGGTTGAGCGTCGCGCGGCGGTCCTTCGCCAGGCCCTCGCGGTCCTCGGCGGACAGCTCGGTCTCCGGCTTCGGTTCGGCGCGGCCCTCGAGCGCCTTGGTGCGGAACGGCTCCGGCCAGCCGCCGGGCGGGTCGCCCAGCTCGCCGCGCAGGAAGCCGATCACCGAGTCCGGGATGTCGTAGCGGTTCGGCTCGGCCTCGAACTTCTCCGGCTCGACCCCCGCGCCCACCAGGTGCAGCGCCAGGTCGCCGACCACCTTGGACGACGGCGTGACCTTGACCAGGTGGCCCAGGATGCGGTCGGCCGCCGCGTACATCGCCTCGATCTCCTCGAAGCGGTCGCCCAGCCCGAGCGCCTTGGCCTGCGTGCGCAGGTTGGACAGCTGACCGCCGGGGATCTCGTGGTCGTACACGCGGCCGGTCGGCGAGGCCAGGCCCGCCTCGAACGGCGCGTAGATCTTGCGCACGATCTCCCAGTACGGCTCCAGGTCGCCGACCGCCCGCAGGCTCAGCCCGGACGGCCGCGGCGAGTGGTCGGTGGCCGCGACGATCGCCGACAGCGACGGCTGCGAGGTGGTGCCCGCCATCGACGCGACGGCGCCGTCCACCGCGTCCGCCCCGGCGCCGATCGCCGCCAGGTAGGTGCCCAGCTGACCACCCGCGGTGTCGTGGGTGTGGATGTGCACCGGGAGGTCGAACTCCTTGCGCAGCGCGGAGACCAGCTTCTCCGCGGCCGGCGCGCGCAGCAGGCCGGCCATGTCCTTGATCGCCAGGACGTGCGCCCCGGCGCCGACGATCTGCTCGGCCAGCTTGAGGTAGTAGTCCAGCGTGTAGAGCTTCTCGCCGGGGTCGGACAGGTCCGAGGTGTAGCAGAGCGCGACCTCGGCGACGGCCTTCCCGGTCTCCCGCACGGCCTCGATGGCCGGGCGCATCTGCTCGACGTCGTTGAGGGCGTCGAAGATGCGGAAGATGTCGATGCCGGTGTTGGTGGCCTCCTCGACGAAGGCGTTGGTCACCTCGGTCGGGTACGGCGTGTAGCCGACCGTGTTCCGGCCGCGCAGCAGCATCTGCAGGCAGATGTTCGGCACGGCCTCGCGCAGCTTCGCCAGCCGCTCCCACGGGTCCTCGGCGAGGAACCGCAGCGCGACGTCGTAGGTCGCGCCGCCCCAGCACTCCAGGGACAGCAGCTGCGGCAGCGTGTGCGCCACGACCGGCGCGACGGCCAGCAGGTCCTTGGTGCGCACGCGGGTCGCCAGCAGCGACTGGTGCGCGTCGCGGAAGGTCGTGTCCGTGACACCCAGCGTCGGCGACTCGCGCAGCCACCGCGCGAATCCCTCCGGGCCCAGCTCGGCCAGCTTCTGCTTCGACCCCGCCTGCGGCTCGGCCGAGGGCAGCGACGGCAGCTTCGTGGCCGGGTCGATCAGGCGCGGCCGCTCGCCGTGCGGCTTGTTGACCGTGACGTCGGCGAGGTAGGTCAGCAGCCGGGTGCCGCGGTCGGCGGAGTGCCGCGCGGTCAGCAGGTGCGGCCGCTCCTCGATGAACGAGGTGGTGACGCGCCCGGCGGCGAAGTCCGGGTCGTCGAGCACGGCCTGCAGGAACGGGATGTTCGTGGACACGCCGCGGATGCGGAACTCGGCGAGCGCGCGGCGGGCGCGGCCCACCGCGGTCTTGAAGTCCCGGCCGCGGCAGGTGAGCTTCACCAGCATCGAGTCGAAGTGCGCGCTGATCTCGGTGCCGGCGAACGCGGTGCCGCCGTCGAGGCGGATGCCCGAACCGCCGGGCGAGCGGTAGGCGCTGATCATGCCCGTGTCCGGGCGGAACCCGTTGGCCGGGTCCTCGGTGGTGATGCGGCACTGCATCGCGGCGCCGCGCAGGTAGACCTTCTCCTGCGACAGGCCGAGGTCGGCGAGCGTCTCGCCGGAGGCGATGCGCAGCTGCGACTGCACCAGGTCGACGTCGGTGACCTCCTCGGTCACCGTGTGCTCGACCTGGATGCGCGGGTTCATCTCGATGAAGACGTGGTTGCCGTCCCGGTCGAGCAGGAACTCGACGGTGCCCGCGTTGCGGTAGCCGATCTTGCGGGCGAACGCGACGGCGTCGTTGCAGATGCGGTCGCGCAGCTCGGGGTCGAGGTTGGGGGCGGGCGCCAGCTCGATGACCTTCTGGTGCCGCCGCTGGACGGAGCAGTCGCGCTCGAAGAGGTGGATGACGTTGCCGGCGCCGTCGGCGAGGATCTGGACCTCGATGTGCCGCGGGTCGACGACGGCCTTTTCCAGGAACACGGTGGGGTCGCCGAAGGCCGACTCGGCCTCGCGCATCGCGGCCTCGATCGACTCGCGCAGGTGCGCGGGATCGTTGACGCGGCGCATGCCGCGGCCGCCACCACCGGCGACGGCCTTGACGAAGACGGGGAACCCGATCTCCTCGGCCGCGGCGGTCAGCTCGTCGACGTTCGTGGACGGCTGCGACGAGCCGAGCACCGGCACCCCGGCCTCACGCGCGGCCGCGACGGCGCGCGCCTTGTTACCGGTCAGTTCCAGGATTTCCGCGCTCGGGCCGACGAAGGTGATGCCGGCTTCCTCGCACGCGCGCGCGAGATCGGGGTTCTCGGACAGGAATCCGTAGCCGGGGTACACCGCGTCCGCACCGGCTTTCCGCGCGGCGCCGACGATCTCTTCCACGTCGAGGTAGGCGCGGACCGGGTGTCCCGGTTCGCCGATCTCGTAGGCCTCGTCGGCCTTCAGACGGTGCAGCGAGTTGCGGTCCTCGTGGGGGAACACCGCCACTGTGCCCGCGCCCAGCTCGTAGCCCGCGCGGAACGCCCGGATGGCGATTTCCCCGCGGTTGGCGACCAGCACCTTGCGAAACATGCCCGGTCCTTCCCTGTTCACGGATCGGTAGTGCTGTGACGTTACCTTGCCGATCCCGCTCATCGGGAGTTCAGTCCCGGGTGATGGACATCATCCGGAACGTGCGCATGCCGCACAGTGGTGCGGGGTAATGCAGCTTCCTCGATTGCGTCGATAGAACCAACCACGCTTGACATGTGCGAAAATCGCACTAACCGTGGCTGTGTGGAATGGACCGAGATCGGCGAGCGCGTGCGTGAGGCGCGCTTGGGCGCTGGGCTGTCCCAGGCCGAGCTGGCCGCCGAGATCGGTCTGGACCGCACGATGGTCGTGAAAATCGAGCGTGGAGCGCGACGTCTGGACGCCCTTGAGCTGGCGCGTCTCGCCGAGGCACTCTCAGTGTCGATCGGGTACTTCCTGGACGCGCGCCCGGCGGTGGTCTCCCGGCGCAGCAGCCTTCCCTTGGACGACACCGGAACGAACTCCGGGCGCGCTGAGTCACGCCTGGAAGCCGCCTTGTTCGAGTGGCTACGGGACGTCCGCCAACTGGTGGACCTCGGACAGCTACCGCCCCTGGATGTGGTGATTTTTCCGGGCAAGGTCGACGGGCTACCAGCGGCGCGGGAAGCTGCATCCTGGCTACGTGAGCACCTGGACCTTGGCACCAGGCCCATTGACACGATGATGTCGGTATGCGAGCGCGCCGGACAGTTCCTGCTCGTCACTGAGCTGACTGGGGACGGTGCTTCGCTGACGGACGACGGGCTGGCAGTGGCGGTCGTGAACAGTGCGGCCGACCCCGGTCGTCGCCGTGCCACTGCCGCTCACGAGCTGGGCCACCTCGTTCTGGGCGATGAGTATTCGACGGATCTCGGTGTCGCGGCTTCGCGCGAGGAAAGAGAGCGAGCCATCGGCGCGTTCGCCGCCGAACTGCTGTTGCCGGTCGCGGTGATCACCGACGGCTGGCCGCGAGACGAGAGCGTGGCCCGCGAATATCTGATCGAACTCGCCGCACGCTATCGGACGTCCTGGTCGACAGCGCTCAGACAAGCGCAACACGCAAAGGTCATCGACGGGAGCACGGCCCGTCGATGGCGCACACCGACACGCGCCGAGATACTCGAAGCCCTCGGATGGGCTCCGCAGCCCGGTCTGACCTCGGTGACGGTTCCGCCCACCTTCGCACACGCGGTGATCCAAGCCTGGAGGTTCGACAAGATCACCTCGAACCGAGCCGTCGAACTGCTGCACGGTCAGATCACGATCGAGGATCTGCCTCTGCGCAACGAAGCCGAGTCGGCGCCCTGATCGATGCTCGCCTTCGACACGACCTGTCCGAGTCACTTCGCACTTGCAGAACGCCTCGACGTCCTGTTTCGCGAAGAACCTCGCAACCTCGGGGAGCCCAGCGTCTTTGCCGTCGTGGAGCGACAAGGCGGCATCGCTGTCACCGACGATCGCGACGCGGTAAGGGTCGGGCGCGCCTACGGTCTGCCTGTGCACGGAAACGGTGTGGCTCCTCGCCCGTGCTTGCGGCAACGGGAAGGTCACCGAGGTCAGTGCGGGCAACCTCACCGAGTGCCTCCGCGACACCGGAATGAGGTTGCCCTGCACCGGGCGCGACTTCGGCGCCTTCAGCCGCCGTCACGGGCTTCTGCAATTCAGCTCGCCGCGTTCTCCTTCTCGAACCGCGTGTACAGCAGCCGGTTCGGTGTGCCCTGCGGCAGGCCGGTCAGCACGTCCGGCGTCGAGTTGTTGATCAGGGCGTCCATCACCTGCTGGGGCGTCTTGTCGGGGTACTGGGCCCGGTAGAGCGCCGCGGCGCCCGCGACGAACGCCGCCGCCATCGAGGTGCCCGAGAACGGCGTCGCGGCGGTCGCCCCCGGCGCGGTCGACGGCACGTCCACCCCCGGCGCCAGCAGGTCCACCCCCAGCCCGAAGTTCGACTTCGGCGCGAAGGCGTCCGCCTTGTCCACCGCTCCCACGGTCAGCAGCTCCGGGATCCGCGCGGGCGAGGAGAACGACGAGTCCACCCCCGACCACCCGGCCGCCGCGACCACCGGCATCACGCCGATCAGCCGCCGCACCGCGTTGTCCAGGCCGTCGGACGCGGGCCCGCCGAAACCGATCACCGCGACGGCGGGCTGCTTCGCGTTCTGGGTGACCCAGTCGATGCCCGAGATGATGTTGTTGAGCCGCCCGTTGCCCTTGTCGTCGAGCACCTTGACCGGCACGATCCGCGCGGCCTTCGCGACGCCGAACTCCGTGCCGGCCACGATCCCGGCCATCCGCGTGCCGTCGCCGTTGCCGTCGGCCGGGTTGTCGGTGCCGCCGACGAAGTCCTTGCCCGGGTCCACCCGCCCGGCCAGGTCCGGCAGCGCCGCGTCGACCCCGGTGTCGATCACGTACACCGTGACGCCCTCGCCGGTGCTGTCGTAGTGGTAGGTCTGGTCGCCGGCCTTGCCGCGCTGGTCGATCCGGTCCAGGGCCCAGCTCGGCGGGTTCTGCTGCGCACCGGGCGCGGCCGAAGCCGGCGCCACGGCGGCGAGGACGAGCAGTGCCGAACCGATGACCGCGCGTAATCCAGTCTTGAGCACGCCTCAGCGTTGCGCCGCCGGAGATCACGCACAACTCGGGCCGTCGCCCGATCGTGCGTCAGGACTTCTCGAGGTACTCGGCGCGCTCGGAATCGACCAGGTCGGACACCATGTGCGCCAGGCCCGGATGCCGGTCCAGCGCCGGGTCGCCGCTGACGATCTCCTGCGCCCGCTCCCGCGCGGCCGCGATGACGTCTTCGTCGCGCAGCAGCGAAAGCAGCTTGAGGCTGGAGCGCTTGCCGGACTGGGTCGCGCCCAGGATGTCGCCCTCGCGCCGCAGCTCCAGGTCCAACCGGGACAGTTCGAACCCGTCCGTTGTGGACTCCACCGCCGCCAGTCGCTCGCGCGTCGCGGTGCCGTCCAGCGTCTCGGTGACCAGCAGGCACAGCCCGGGCACGCTGCCCCGGCCCACCCGGCCACGCAGCTGGTGCAGCTGGCTGACCCCGAACCGGTCGGCGTCCATGATCACCATCATCGTCGCGTTCGGCACGTTCACGCCGACCTCGATCACCGTGGTCGCGACCAGCACGTCCAGCTTGCCCGCCGCGAACGCGCGCATCACGGCGTCCTTGTCGTCGGGCGGCATCCGGCCGTGCAGAATCCCCAGGCGCAGCTCCGACAGCGGCCCGTTCTCCAGCTCGGCGGCGACGTCGAGCACCGCCAGCGGCGGACGGCGGTCGCTGTTGTTCGACGCCGGCTCGTCCCCGATCCGCGGGCACACCACGTACGCCTGGTGGCCCTTGCGGACCTCCTCGACCAGCCGCTGCCACGCCCGGTCCAGCCACGCCGGCTTCTCCGCGACCGGCACCACGCTCGTCTTGATCGGCGACCGCCCGACCGGCATGTGCCGCAGCGCCGAGGTTTCCAGGTCGCCGTAGACCGTCATCGCGACCGTGCGCGGGATCGGCGTCGCGGTCATGACCAGCACGTGCGGGCTGCCGCCGTTCGCCGCGCGGGAACGCAGCGCGTCCCGCTGCTCGACGCCGAACCGGTGCTGCTCGTCCACCACCACCAGGCCCAGATCGGCGAAGGACACCGTGTCCTGGATCAGCGCGTGCGTGCCGACGACGATCCCCGGGCCGCCGCTGGCGGTGTCCAGCAGCGCCTGCTTGCGTTCCTTCGTCGACATCGACCCGGTCAGCAGCGTCACCTTCGTCGCGTTCTCCGCGGCGCCCAGCTCACCGGCCTGCCCCAGGTCGCCGAGCATCTCGCGCAGCGACCGGGCGTGCTGCGCGGCGAGCACCTCGGTGGGCGCGAGCATCGCGGCCTGGCGGCCGGAGTCGACCACCTGGAGCATCGCCCGCAGCGCGACGACCGTCTTGCCGCTGCCGACCTCGCCCTGCAGCAGCCGGTTCATCGGGTGCTCGCTGGCGAGGTCGGCGGCGATGTCCTCGCCCACCGCGCGCTGGCCCTCGGTCAGCTCGAACGGCAGCCGCTGGTCGAAGGCGTCCAGCAGGCCGTCCGTCGTGCGCGCGCACGCGGGCGCCGGCCGGGACACCGCGGAGTACCGGCGTTGCGCGAAGATCAGCTGCACCGCCATGGCCTCGTCCCACTTCAGCCGGTCCCGCGCGGCCTCCAGCGCGTCGCGGTCCTTGGGGCGGTGGATGTTGTGCAGCGCGTCGAACAGGTCCATGAGCTGGCGGCTGTCGAGCAACTCGCGCGGCATCGGGTCCTCTTCGCGCTCCAGGGTGTCCAGCACCTGGCGCACGCACCGCGCGATGGACCACGACGGCATCCCGGCCGCGGCCGGGTAGACCGGGATGATCGCGCCCACGAAGTCGTCCATCGCGCTGTCGTCGTCGCCGTCGAGCATCTGGTACTCGGGGTTGGCGAGCTGGAGCGTGTTGCGGAACGCGGTGACCTTGCCGGCGAACAACCCGGTGCGACCCAGCCGCAGCTGCCGCTCGTGCTGGTGCGGGCGGCCGAAGAACGCGCACGACAGCCTGCGGTGGCCGTCGGTGATGACCAGTTCCAGGATGTGCCCCGGCTTGTTGCGCATGCGGCGCATGTTGACCTTCTCCACGCGCGCCATGACGGTCGCGTGCTCGCCGATCTCCAGCCCGGCGATGTCGGTCAGCTCACCGCGCTCGGCGTAGCGGCGCGGGTAGTGCCGCAGCAGGTCCGCGACGGTGTGGATGTCCAGCGACTCGGCGAGCGCCTTCGCGGTCCTGGCGCCCAGCAGCGGGGGCAGCTTGTCACGCAGTCCGGTCACGCGTTCACTCCACACCGATCAGCAGCACGGCGTCGGCCTGGCCGCCGGGGTAATCCACGAACTCCACCTCCGGTCGCTGCGCCCGCAACCGCTCCCGCAGCTCGTCGGTCAGGCCCGGCGGCGCCTCGGTCCCGGTCAGCACGGTGACCAGCTCGCCGCCGACGGCCAGCATCCGGTTCAGCACACCCAGCGCCGCCTCGGCGGGCTCGGCGCCGGCCGGTTCGACGAGCACGACCTCGCCGTCGACGAAACCGATCAGGTCACCGGCGTGGGCCCGTCCCACCCAGGTTATCGACTCCTCGGCGGCGACCACGAGCTCGCCACGCCGCGTTGCCGCGGCCGCCTCGGCCATGGCCACGACGTCGTCGTTCGCGCGGCGCTGCACGTCGTGCACGGCCAGCGCGGACAGCACCTGGACCGGCGACGCGCACGGGATGACCACCACGTCCCGGTCGCCGATCATCGGGTGGCCGGCGGCGTCGTCGGCGGCCCTGGTCAGGCTCGCGCCGCCGGCGAGGACGGTGATGTGACCGGCCGCCCGCTCGGTGATCAGGCCGAGCATCTCCTCGACGCTCGGCGTGGCGTGGTCGGGCACCGCGAGCACCGCGACGCCCTCCTCCCGCAGCAGCGCGGCCAGCTCCTCGCCGTGCACGACGGCGACCACCGCGCGGTCCGGGCCGGACGGCGGTTCGATCGGGGTCGGTGTGATCAGCGGTTCGACGCGGATGTTGCTCGGCGTGCCCGCCCGCAGACCGGCCTCGATCGCGGCACCGATGTCCGCGCAGTGCACGTGGACGGCGTGTCCCCCGCTGCCGTCCCCGGCCACGGTGACGCTGTCCCCCAGTTCGGACAGCGCCCGGCGCAGGACCGGGACGTCCGCGTCGGCGACGCCGTCCAGCAGGTACATGACCTCCCACGCGTAGGGGGCCGGCTCGGCGTCCGGTTCGCCGCGGGTGTGCGCCTCGCAGGAGTGCGCGATCTGGGTCTCGGTGCCGGTGACCACGCCGGCCAGGGCGTCGAAGACCGCGACGAGCCCGCGCGCGCCCGCGTCCACGACCCCGGCCGCGGCGAGGACCGGCAGCTGGTGCGGGGTCTGCTCGAGGGCTTCCGAAGCGGCCTTGGCGGCGATCGCGACGACGTCGGCGAGGTCACCGGGCTGCGTGACCGCCTGGGCCACGGCCTGCAGGACGCTGAGCATCGTGCCCTGGACCGGGCGGGCGACCGCGTCGGTGGCGGTGCGGTGCGCGTTCGCCAGGGCCTTGGCCAGGGTGGGCCCGTCCAGCTCGCTCGCGGCGGCGGCGGTTTCGGCGAGACCGCGCAGGACCTGCGAGAGGATCACGCCGGAGTTGCCGCGCGCGGCGAGGACGGCGCCCCGGGCGAGCACGGACAGTGCCGTCGCCGCGCTGTCCGTGGCGGGTTCGGCGATCAGGCGGGCGTGCGCGCCGGACATGGTGTGCAGCAGGTTGGAGCCGGTGTCGGAGTCGGCGACCGGGTAGACGTTGATGCCGTTGATGGCCGGGCACAGCACCTCCAGGCTGTGCACGCAGGCCGCCGCCCACGCTGTGATGGCATGCTCGTCCAGAGCCCGCACCGCCGACCTCCTCCCTGGTCAGGCCAGGGTAGCGACCCGGTCGCCGGAGGGCGAAGGACCGTCGTTTACTATGGTCCGAGTGTCCGGCCCGCGCCGGGCGTGTTTTGTCTTCCCTGATCGTCAAAGGAGTTCGACGTGGCTGCCGTGTGCGACGTCTGTGGCAAGGGACCGGGCTTCGGCAAGTCCGTCTCGCACTCCCACCGGCGTACCAACCGCCGCTGGAACCCGAACATCCAGACCGTGCACGCCAAGATCGGCGTGTCCCAGCGCAAGCGGCTGAACGTCTGCACCTCGTGCCTGAAGGCCGGCAAGGTCGTTCGCGGCTGATCGCTGCAGACTTCATCGGAAACGGCGGGTGCCCTGCGGCATCCGCCGTTTTCGCGTGCCCGGGGTGGCGCTAGAGTACGCCGCCGTGGCTGCGAAACCGTTGCACGAAGTCGTTGAGGCCGGCTGGGCGAAGGCGCTGGACCCGGTCGCCGACCGGATCGCCGCGATGGGTGAGTTCCTGCGCGCGGAGATCGCCGCGGGTCGCAAGTATCTCCCGGCGGGCGAGCACGTGCTGCGGGCGTTCCAGCAGCCCTTCGACGACGTCAAGGTGCTGATCGTCGGCCAGGACCCGTACCCGACGCCGGGCCACCCGATCGGGCTGAGCTTCGCGGTGGCGCCGGAGGTGCGGCCGCTGCCGAAGAGCCTGATCAACATCTACCAGGAGTACTGCGACGACCTCGGCTACCCGGCGCCGTCCAACGGTGACCTCACGCCGTGGACCGAACAGGGCGTGCTGCTGCTCAACAGGTCGCTGACCGTGCGCCCCGGTTCGCCCAATTCGCACAAGGGCAAGGGCTGGGAAGAGGTCACCGAGCAGGCGATCCGCGCGCTGGCCGCCCGCGGCAAGCCGATGGTGGCGATCCTGTGGGGCAGCAACGCGCGCAGCCTGAAGCCGCTGCTCGGCGGGGTGCCGTGCATCGAGTCGGTGCACCCGAGCCCGCTGTCCGCCCGCAACGGCTTCTTCGGGTCGAAGCCCTTCAGCCGCGCGAACGAGCTGCTGCAGCGGCAGGGCGCCGAGCCGGTGGACTGGAAGCTGCCCTAGGTCGAGCGGCCACGGGGCGAGCCGACCTGGCCGTGAACGGCCTGTTCCGGCGCTGGCAGCGCGCCGGAGTGTGGAGGCTGATCCTGGCGGCGTTGCAAGCGCGTGCGGACGCGGCGGCCTGATCACCAGCGGAGTCGGGCAGCGCGAGCCGGCTGATCACGGCCTGGTGCTCGCGGTGTGGATGGACCGCCAAGCTGCATCTGGCCATCGAACAGGGCCAAAAGCCGCTGTCACGCCACCCGGTACGACAAGCTCGCCGGCCGCTACGAGGCAACCGTCCACCTCATGGCAATCACGAGTGGCTTCCTCGTTCAGGAAACACCGCCCTAGCCCAGGCGAGGGGCGGCGTGCCGCTGCCCCGCTCGCCGCCACGGCTCCCGTTCCGGCGGGCCGCACCATCGCCCGAAGCGGCCGGGCCCGGCACCGAGCGGCGCCGCGCCGAATCGCTGCCGCCGCTCAGGCGGCCGGCCCGGGCGCCCCGGCCCGCGCACGGCAACTCTCCTGATCGGCCGTCCCTAATCCAGCCGTCGCAGGGCGGTGCGGAACCATTGCGCCCGCTCGACGTAGCCGTCCACCACGCGCTGGATCTTGTCCGGCCCGAACGACGTGTTCTCCCGCACCTTGGCCGGCACCCCGAGCGCGATGTGCCCGGACGGCACGTGCGCCGAATACGACAGCACCGCCCCGGCGCCGACCATCGCGCCGTCTTCGATCACGCTGCCGTTCAGCACCACCGAACCCGAGGCGATGAGGCAACCGGTGCCGATCCGCGCGCCCTCCACGTGCACCGCGTGCCCGATCGCCGACGACGGGCCCAGGATCGTCGGGTCCTGGGCGGTGCAGTGCAGCACGCACCCGTCCTGCACGTTGGACCGCTCGCCGATCTCGATGTAGCCGTGGTCCCCGCGCAGCACGGCCTGCGGCCACACCGACGCGTCCGGCCCGATCCGCACGTCGCCGATCACCGTGGCGTCCGGGTGCACGAACGCCGTCGGGTGGATCGACGGGGTCAGCTCACCCAGCGCGTAGATCGCCACTCGAATCCTCCAAGTCCTTGCCCAGGTACACCGACAGCGGATCGTCCCGGTAGTGGCCGAACGCCGGAACGTCGGTGTAGCCGGCCGACCGGTACAGCGCGATCGCCTCCGGCTGCTTCAGCCCGGTCTCCAGCACGAGCCGCCGTCGCCCGGCCGCGAGCGCCGTCCGCTCCAGCTCCGCCAGCACCGCGCGGGCGAAACCCTTGCCCCGAGCGGCATCGGCGACGTACATGCGCTTCAGCTCGACCTCGTCGTCACCGCGGGCACGCCAGCCACCGCAGGCGACCGGCTCCCCGTCCAGGTAGCCGACGACGAACAACCCCAGCGGCGGCGCGAACTCGGCCGGATCGACCGGGGTGGCGTCCGTTTCGCCGTACCGCACGACGTACTCCTGCTGCACGGCGTCGATCAGCTCGACCGCGTCCGGATCGTCGTAGGCGACCACGCGAAGGTCCATAACGGGTCACCGTAACGGGGTCAGCGCCAGTGCTCCCAGCCACTTTCGCCGTGGTACTGCTCACCGTCGACCGTCACGCCCGAATCGGCCAGCGTGACCGAGCCGATCCGCCGCCAGCCCTCGGGCAGGTCGGCGAACGACGGGAACGTGGCGACCAGCGCGTGGTCCTCGCCGCCGGTCAGCACCCAGGTCAGCGGGTCCGCGCCCAGCGCGGTGCCCACGTCGACCAGCTTCTGGTCGACCTCCAGGTGCTCGGTCAGCACGTCGATGCCCACGCCGGACGCCTCCGCGATGTGGCCGAGGTCGGCGAGCAGGCCGTCCGAGACGTCGATCATCGCCGTCGCCCCGGCGATCGCGGCCGCGGGGCCGGCGGCGTAGTCCGGTTCGGGCGCGCGCTGGGCGTTGACGACCGCGACCGGCGAGCGGAAACCGCGGCCGAGCGTGGCCAGACCGGCCGCGGCCCAGCCCAGCCGCCCGGACACCGCGACGATGTCCCCCGGCCGCGCGCCCGAACGCGTCACCGGCGCGCGGCCCTGCAGGTCACCGAGCGCGGTGATGCTCACCACGAGCTGGTCGGCGCGCACCATGTCGCCGCCGACGACCCCGGCGCCGGCGCGCTGCGCTTCCGCCCACAGGCCGTCGCTGAGTTCCCGGACGACCTTCGCGGGCGTGTCCGGCGGGCAGGCGAGCCCGACGAGGACGGCCGTGGGCACCGCGCCCATCGCGGCGACGTCGGCGAAGTTCTCCGCCACCGCCTTGCGCCCGACCTGGTCCGGAGTGGACCAGTCCAGCCGGAAGTGCACGCCCTGGACGAGGACGTCGGTCGTGGCGACCACCCGCCCGTCGGGCGCGGCCACGACCGCGGCGTCGTCGCCGGGTCCGAGGAGGGTCGGCGCGGGTTGTCTTCGGTTCTCGGTCACGGCGCGGATGAGGCCGAACTCACCCATTCCGGCGACCGTGCCGGAGTCGGATGCCTGGTGGGTTGACATGCGTCACCTCGGTCGCTCGATAGTCGGATGACCTAAATTCGTGGTTCGTGCGGTAGGTTCTCACCACGTTCCTACCTTGAGTTCGACGCCGGAGACGAAGGGGCGCGCCGTGGTCCACGCATACATCCTCATCCAGACCGAAGTCGGCAAGGCCGCCGCGGTCGCGGCGGAGATCGCCGGGATCCCCGGCGTCACCAGTTCCGAGGATGTGACCGGCCCCTACGACGTGATCGTGCGCGCCGAAGCCGACAACGTCGACCAGCTCGGGCAGCTCGTGGTCGCGAAGGTGCAGGGTGTCGAGGGCATCACGCGCACGCTGACCTGCCCCGTGGTGCACCTGTAAGCGATGCCGGACACCGAGACCGGGGCACCGCCGCGGGCACTGCTGGTGGTCGCGGCCGTGGTGGTGGTCGTGCTGGCGGCCGGGGTCGCGGTCATCGGGCTGGTGGTGCGCGGCTCCGGTGACGAGGCGGGCCCGCTGGCGCTGGTGCCGGTGGACGCCCCGCAGGCCGGTTCGGCCGGGTGCGCGCAGCTGATCCCGGCGATGCCGGCGCAGCTGGACTCGAAGGGCACCGCGCTACCCCGCCGGACGATCGCCGAACCCGCCCCGGAGGCGACGATCGCGTGGGGCTCCCCGGAGTCGATCGTGCTGCGCTGCGGGTTGGGCAAGCCACCGGAGCTGACGCCGACGAGCCAGTTGCGGGTGGTCAGCGGAGTGCAGTGGCTGCCGGTGGAGGGCCCGGGCTCGTCGACGTGGTACGTGGTCGACCGGGCGGTGTACGTGGCGCTGACGGTGCCCGACTCCGCGGGGACCGGGCCGCTGCAGCAGATCTCGGACACGGTGGCGGCCACGCTGCCCGCGGTGCCGCTGCGCTTCTGAGCGCAGGGCCCCTGGCTCGGCCGGGAAGTGGCGGCGCGGTCCCCGGCTCCGCCAGGACCAGCGGCCGCGCCCCGATGCAGCCCGGTCCGGGCCGTGCGCGACCGGCGCACTGTGCCGCTGCGCTTCTGAGCGCAGGGCCCCTGGCTCGGCCGG
Source organism: Amycolatopsis ruanii (assembly GCF_003385175.1). Taxonomy (NCBI): domain Bacteria; kingdom Bacillati; phylum Actinomycetota; class Actinomycetes; order Pseudonocardiales; family Pseudonocardiaceae; genus Amycolatopsis; species Amycolatopsis ruanii. The sequence continues at coordinate 11,096 of NZ_PQHY01000020.1, read as the reverse complement.
GAAGTGGCGGCGCGGTCCCCGGCTCCGCCAGGACCAGCGGCCGCGCCCCGATGCAGCCCGGTCCGGGCCGTGCGCGACCGGCGCACTGTGCCGCTGCGCTTCTGAGCGCAGCGGCCGGCGGCCTCAGCGCAGCCCGGTGCCCCGTGCCAGCGCGGTGTCGATCAGCGTCGTCAGCAGGGTGCGGTAATCCACGCCGGTGACCTGCCACATCTTCGGGTACGCCGACGTCGCCGTGAAGCCGGGCATCGTGTTGACCTCGTTGACCGTCAGTTCGCCGTTCGGGCCCACGAAGAAGTCCACCCGCGCCAGGCCCTGGCAGTCGAGCGCCTGGAACGCCTTCACCGCCTGCGCGCGCAGCTTCTCGGTGACCGAATCGTCCAACTTGGCGGGGATGTCCAGCTCCGCGTCCTCGCCGATGTACTTCGTCTCGAAGTCGTACCAGGCGGACTCGTCGTCGGAGAGCACGCGCACCTCGGCCGGCAGCGACGCCTCCACCCGGCCGTCCGGGAACTCCAGCACGCCGCACTCGACCTCGCGCCCCGGCACCGCCGCCTCGACCAGCACCTTCGGGTCGGTCTCGCGCGCCAGGGCGATCGCCGCGTCCAGGTCGGCCCAGTCGGTCACCTTGCTGATCCCGATCGACGACCCCGCCCGCGACGGCTTGACGAACACCGGCAGCCCCAGCCGTTCCCGGTCCGCCTCGTCCAGAGTGGACTGTCCGCGGCGCAGCTCGACGTAACGCCCGACCGGCAGGCCCTCCGCGGCGAGGAGCTTCTTCGCGTAGCCCTTGTCCATCGCCACCGCGCTGGCCAGCACGCCCGGCCCCACGTACGGGATCCCGGCCAGCTCCAGCAGCCCCTGCAGCGTGCCGTCCTCACCGAAGGCGCCGTGCAGCACGGGGAAGACGACGTCGACACCACCGAGCGCCTCGGCGCCGGGCTCGGTCACGACCAGCTCGCGCCGCGTCGGGTCCCCGGCGAGGACCAGCGACTGGCCGCCGTCGACGGAGGGCAGCCGCCGGTCGGAGATCGTGAGGGTCTTCGGGTCGGCGGTGCCCAGCACCCAGCCGCCCTCGCGGGTGATCCCGATGGGCACGACCTCGAAGCGGTCGCGGTCCAGATGAGCCAGCACGCTGCCCGCCGACAGGCACGAGATCGTGTGCTCGGTGCTCCGGCCGCCGAACACCACGGCCACCCGCGTCTTCCTCATGGGCCGTCACCCTACCGGGCTCTTGCCCTGATCCGATCAGCGCAGTAAGCCCACCAGCTCGTCCAGCGCGCCGCCCAGCGCCTCGCGCGAACAGCCCGCGTAACCGATCGCCACGCCATACGCCGTGGGCGTTCCCGCGAAGTGGCGGGCCAAACCATCGAGACGGATCCCGCGCATCCGTCCCGCCGCGAGGCACTCCCGTTCGGCCTCGGCGGACGTGAACGGCACCACCAGGTGCGCGCCCGCGTCGTCGCCCAGCACCGGAATCCCGGCCGCCCGCAAGGCCGACACCAGCACCACCCGCCGCTCGGACAACTCACGGCGCAGTTTCCGCAGGTGACGGCCCAGGTCACCGTGCCGCGCGAGCTCGATCAGCACGCGCTGCCCGGCCGGCGACGGACGGGTTCCGGTGCGGTCGCGGTGCCCCAGCACCGACGACGTCACCGCGCCCGGCGCGACCATCCAGCCGGCGCCGAGGGTGGGCGTGAGGATCTTGCTGGTCGTGCCCAGGTGCACCACGACGTCCGGCGCGAGCGCGGCCAGCAGCGGCAGCGGGGCGACGTCGAACCGCAGCTCACCGTCGTAGTCGTCCTCGATGACGAGCATGTTCTCGGCGCGGGCCCGCTCGACGAGCTCCACCCGGCGGGCCGCGTTGAGCCGCGACCCCATCGGGTACTGGTGCGCCGGCGAGCAGTAGACGCCGCGCACGCCGGGCGGGATCGCGTCGGTGCGCAGGCCCTCGCCGTCCACCGGCACCCCGACGACCTTCAGCCCGGCGCTCAGGAACGCCTCCACCGCGCGCTGGTAGCCGGGCTCCTCGACGGCGACCGTGTCCCCGGCCCGGAACACGGCCCCGGCCAGCTCGAACACCGCGGCGGTGGTGCCGCCGGTGGCCAGCACGGAGTCGGTGCCGACCGCCAGCCCGCGGTGGCGCAGCAGGTGCTCGGCGATCGCCGCCCGGTACTCCGGCAGGCCGGCGCGGTGCGCGCGGGTCAGCGGCGGGGTGTCGGCGGCGGCGCGCCAGGCCCGGCGCCAGGCGGCACGGTCGATGCCCGCCGCCCACGGCGTGCCCGGGGTGAGGTCGAGCAGCTCGTCCGGTTCGGCGACCTCGCCCGGGACCGCCCGGTGGACCGGCCGGTCGCTCGGTGGTGAAGTGGTGACGTAGGTGCCCGAGCCGTGCCGCCCGGTGATCCAGCCTTCGGCGTGCAGCTGGTCGTAGGCGGCCGAGGTGACCGTGCGGCTCACGCCCAGCAGCGCGGCCAGGGCGCGGGTGGACGGCAGCCGGTCGCCGCCGCGCAGGTGCCCGGTCGCGGCCGCGTCGCGCAGGGCGTCGGCGAGCTGCACGGCCAGCGGGGTCCCGGACTCGCGGTCGAGGGCGACGGGCAGCGCGGTGGCGGGCTGGGACACGCGAAGTGGCCTTTCGTTTTGCTCCGAAAGTGGATCTACTGGAAGTCCACTATACGCCGCATGCTGACGGCATGACCACACTCTCGCCGACCCCGCGCAGTACCCTGACCCGCAAGAAGGACCGCGCGGCCACCGATCGCGAGCGCCTGTACGAGGTGCTCGACGAGGGCCTGATCTGCCACCTCGGGCTGGTGCTGAACGGCTCGCCCGTCGTGGTGCCCACCGGGTACGGCCGCGACGGCGACACGCTGTACTTCCACGGCTCGACCGGTTCGGGGAACCTGCGCGCGGCGGCGCGGGGCATCGACGTGTGTGTGACGGTCACGCTGGTCGACGGTCTGGTGTACGCGCGCTCGCTCAACAACCACTCGATGAACTACCGCAGCGCGGTGGTGCACGGAACCGCGCGGCTGGTGACGGGCGAGGAGAAGATGCACGGGCTGCACGTGGTGACCGAGCACCTGACGCCGGGCTCGTGGGACCACGCGCGGGCGGTGAACGCGAAGGAGCTGGCGTCGGTTTCGGTGCTGGCGCTGGACCTGGCGGAGGCGTCGGTGAAGATCCGCGCGGGCGAGCCGATCGACGATCCGGAGGACATGGACAGCCACGAGATCTGGGCCGGGGTGGTGCCGGTCCAGACCACCTTCGGCGAGCCGGTGCCGGCCGCGTACACGCCCGAGGGCGCGCCGATTCCGCCGCACGTGCGTGCTCGTGGCCGGTAGCGCGGGGGCTCGCCGACGCCGTGCTCCGCGGGGGAGCGCGGATCACTCGTCGCCGCCGGTGATGTCGCCTACGCTCGTCGGGATGCCCTTGATCATGTCGATGATCGTCTTGCCGGCGAGGCCCCGGTAGCCGAACCACGGGTCCGTCAGGTACTTGATCGCCTGCTCGAACTTCTCGGCGCCCGCCGGGCCGAACAGCGTGCCCAGCTGCGCCACCGAGAAGTTGCTGATCTTGTCGAACCTCTCCAGCATCGCGGGCGTGACACCCTCGATTTCGGACAGCTCGTCCTTGATCGTCTGGGACATCTGCTCGGACAAGCAGTGGTGCGTCTTGGGGTCCGGCGCCGGGCCGTTCGAACCGGGCTTCGCCGACGGGGGCTTGGCTCCGGCGAGGTCCACCAGCTTCCGGGTCAGCTCGGCGATCTTCGCGCCGATCTTGCCCAGCGCGGTCGCCACCATGCCGATCGTGGTGCCGATGAAGACCACGATCGACGCCCCGAACGACACCGGCGCCAGCGCCGCCGCGATCAGCGCGCCCTTGATGATCGTCGCCAGCAGCATGGCGATCAGGTCGCGCACGATGCCGCGGAAGGCGCCCACCAGGCCACCGGCGACCTTCATCGACTTCCCGGCGTTCTCCAGGTAACCGCCGATCGGGTCGAGCACGAGCCCCAGCGTCTCCAGCGCCATCCCGGCCGTGTGCAGGCCGACGTCCCCGGGCTGGTACTCGCTCACGCCGTGAATCCCAGCAACCCGGCGGCGGTCCCGGAGTCGTGCGCGTCGTGGGCCTTCGCGGCTTCGCGCACGTTGTCCGCGAACTCGGTGATCGTGCCCGAGTACGTGTTCAGCTGATCCTCGGCCTTGCCGCACCACAACGTCACACCGGCGCCGAAGATCTGCCCCGCCATCCCGAAGATGCCGATGTCGCCGACGCACCCGCCGACCACCCCGGCCGTCCCCGGCCGTCCCCGGGCGCGGCCGTCGCGGAACCGGCGGTGTCGCTTCCGCCTCGGGCTGGGCGAAGTCCTCCGGCTCGTCCTCGACCGGCGGCAGGAAACTCCGGATCACGTCGGCGGATTCGCCCTCACCGGCGATCACCACGAACGAATCGGCGACCGTCCGCGCGGCCCGCCGCTGCCCCTCCCGCACGGCCTGCATGATCGCCGCGGTGAGCCGGGCCGAGGTCGCACGCGCGGTGCCCGGGTTCGAGGCGTTGCAGCGCACCGTTCGGCGCGATCGTGACGGTCACCGACCCGTCCGGGGACCGCACCGTCGGCGACACTTCGCCGAGCTTTCCCGAAGGGGCGAAACGTCAGTCGCGCACCGGTCCGGCGACCGGATCCAGGTGGTACGGCCGCATGACCCGGCCGCCGCTGCGGTAGACGTGCACGCTGATCGCCGGGTCGGGGCCGTCGTTGCGCACCTGGTGCACGTACCCGGGCCCGAAGACCCGCGACTGCCCCGCCGACAACGGGTGCACCTCGGTCACGCCGCGCCGCGCGACGGTTTCGGTGAGCCGACCGCTGACGACGGTGAACGCGCCCGTCGAATGCCCGTGGTCGTGCAGGTCGGTGTGCTGGCCGGGCAGCCAGCCCATCAGCCAGATCTCCTCGTCCGCACGCGCTTCGACGAGCGCGGAGAACCGCGTGTCCGGGTCGTAGCGCAGCAGGTGCCGCCAGCGGTCGCGGTCGGCGGCGAACTCGAGCGCGACGCGCACCGGGTGGCGCAGGACGGGCTTTTCGGTCAGGGCAATGGTGTTGTCCGGAACGGCGAACATGAAAACAGGTGTCCTCGGAAGTAAAAGGGGTTGTCGGCAGGCTGGGCTGGGTCAGCGACAACAACAAGGACACAGCGCGGCCGCACGGCGGAGATCCCGCCGGGTCATCTGGCCACGCGTCGTCATGGCGCCCACCCAACCAGCGGGCCGGGCGGGCGTCAACTCCGTTCCACCTACTAGGACCACTCGTGTTTCTGCCTGCGCCCGAGCAGCTCGGCGCCCACCTGCCGCGGGTCGGCGCCCTCGTGGCACACGCGGTGCATCGCGTCCGTGATCGGCATGTCGACGCCGTGTTTGCGCGCCAGCTCCCGGATGGACGTGCACGACATCACACCCTCGGCGACCTGGCCGCCGCCGGCGGCCTGCGCCTGCTCCAGCGTCTCGCCCCGCCCCAGCCGCTCGCCGAACGTGCGGTTGCGCGACAGCGGGGACGAACACGTCGCCACGAGGTCGCCGACCCCGGCGAGCCCGGCGAAGGTCAGCGGGTCGGCGCCCAGCTTCGTGCCCCGGCGCGCGATCTCCGCCAGCCCGCGCGTGATGAGCGTGGCCGTGGTGTTGGCGCCCAGGCCCATGCCGACCGCCATGCCGCAGCTCAGCGCGATGACGTTCTTCGCCGCGCCACCGACCTCGCAGCCCACCACGTCGGTGTTGGTGTAGGGCCGGAAGTAGGAGTTGAAGCTGGCCTGCTGGATCGCGACCGCCCGGTCGTGGTCGGTGCACGCGAGCACCGCGGCGGCCGGCTGCCCCTGCGCGATCTCGCGCGCCAGGTTCGGGCCGGACACCACCACGATCTCGTTCCCGGACACCCCGCTGATCTCGGCGATCACCTCGCTCATCCTCTTGAGCGTGCCGAGTTCGACACCCTTGGCGAGGCTGACCAGGATCGCGCCGGAGGGCAGGAGCTCCCGCCAGCCGGTGAGGTTCGCGCGCAGGCTCTGGCTCGGCACGGCCAGCACGACCGCCTCCGCACCGGCCAGCGCCTCGGCCGGATCGTGCGTGGCCGTCAGGTTCGCGGGCAGCTCGATGTCCGGGAGGTATCCGCTGTTGCTGTGCTTGTCGCGGATCTCCCCGGCCATCTCGGCTCGCCGGGCCCACATCGTCACGTCCCGGCCCGCGTCGGCGAGCACCTTGGCGAACGCGGTGCCCCACGAACCCGCGCCGAGCACGGTGATGCGCTGCACCATCGTCAGTCCGCCACCTCGGGCTTGCGCGCCGGCGGCTGTTCGCCGCGGACCTCGGCCAGCAGCTCGGTGACCCGCTCCATGAGCAGTTCCGTCACCTCCCGCAGCAGCGGCCCGGTCTGCGGCTTGCCGCGGTAGGCGGACAGGTCGACCGGGTCGCCGACCTTGTGCGTCACGGTCGTGCGCGGGATGAGCCGCACCTTCTTGTGGTAGAAGTCCAGGATCTGCTGGGTGCCCCAGCGCGCGACCGGGATCACCGGGACGTCGTTGTCCAGCGCCAGCCGCGCGACCCCGGTGTGGGACCGCTTCGGCCAGCCGTTCGGGTCCTTGGTGATGGTGCCCTCGGGGTAGATGACGACGACCTTGCCCTCCCGCAGCGCCTGGTGCGCGGCGCGGAGGCTGTCCCCGGCCTGCGCCGATCCGCGGTAGACCGGGATGCTGCCCGCGCCCACCAGGATCTTGCCGAAGATCGGCGTCCGGGCGAGGCTGTCCTTGGCCAGGAACCGCGGGACGCGCTTCTGGCGGTGGATGAACACCGCGTCGACGGCGGGGTCCATGTGCGAGACGTGGTTCATGACCACCAGCGCCGGGCCCTCCCGCGGGATGCGCTCGGCGCCGGTGTAGACCCGCCTGCCGATCCAGCTCACCGGGTAGAACAGCACCGCGGCGGCTCCGACCCAGAACCCGCCCTTCTCACGACCGGCCAAGACTCCTCCTGCTGTGGTGTGTGCTGCCGGTAGCTGATCCTAGGTGCACGATTGCGGAAAGATGGGGGCGTGCCCGTACCCGCCGAAATCTCCGGCCTGATCGTCCCGCTGAAGCCGCCCCGCGCGGGCAAGTCCCGCCTGCGCGGAGCCGTCGGCGAGCGCGACCACCCGGCGCTCGTGCTGGCCCTGGCCTGGGACACCCTGGCCGCGGCCACCGCGGCGGGGGTGCGCCGCGTGCTGGTGGTCGCCGCCGATCCGGCCGCGGTGTCCGGCCTGCGCCGCCCCGGTGTGGAGATCGTCCGCGAGCACGGTCCGGCCGACCTCAACGCGGCGCTGCGGCAGGGCGAGGCGCTGCTGCGCGAGCGGGACCCGGACGGCGTCGTCGGAGCGATTCAAGCCGATCTGCCCGCTTTGCGTCCCGCGGACCTGGCCGCCGCGCTCGACGCGGCGGGCGGGCGGCGGGCGTTCACCGCGGACGCCGAGGGCACCGGCACGACACTGCTGCTGTCGGCACCCGGCGCGCCGCTGGATCCGCGGTTCGGCCCGGGTTCGGCCGCGGCGCACGCCGGGTCCGGCGCGGTGCCGCTGGAGCTGGACGTGCCGTCGCTGCGCCGGGACGTGGACACCCCGGCGGATCTGGACGAGGCGTGCGAGCTGGGCGTGGGCGCCCGCACCCGGGCGTTGCTCTGCGCACAGGAGGTGGCGTGAACATCACCCGGCCGCTGGGCGAACTGCTCCGGGTGGTCCTCAAGAGCACAGGTGAACTGCTCAATCTCTCACTCGGCGTATCGGCAGGCAGGCCCGAAGTAAGGAACAATGCCAGTGTGAGCAGCGACGAGACCCTTCCCCCGGCAACGACCCCACCGGCGTCCGGCGAGACCGCCGCGCCCACGAGATTCCGCGCCATCCCGTCCGCGCCCCCGGCGGTGACCCCGTCGTCGGACCTGCCGCCGGCGTCCCTGCCCGACGACCGGTACTTCAACCGCGAGCTGTCGTGGCAGGACTTCAACGCCCGGGTGCTGGCGCTGGCCGAGGACGCCTCCCAGCCGCTGCTGGAGCGGGCCAAGTTCCTCGCCATCTTCGCGTCCAATCTGGACGAGTTCTACATGGTCCGGGTGGCCGGGCTGAAGCGCCGCGACGAGACCGGGCTGCCGGTGCGCAGCGCCGACGGGCTCACCCCGCGCGAGCAGCTGGCCTACATCGCCAAGCGCAACCAGGACCTGGTCGAGCGGCACACCGCCGCGTTCGAGGAGCACGTCCGCCCGGAGCTGGCCAAGCACGACATCCAGATCGTGTGCTGGGCCGATCTGGAGCCGGACGACCAGGCACGCCTGTCGGACTACTTCTCCGAGCAGATCTTCCCGGTGCTCACGCCGCTGGCGGTCGACCCGGCGCACCCGTTCCCCTACATCTCCGGGCTGTCGCTGAACCTGGCCGTCACCGTGCGGGACCCGGACCTGGGCACCGAGCGGTTCGCCCGGGTCAAGGTGCCGAACAACGTGCCGCGCCTGATCCGCGTCGAGCAGCAGCGGGAGAGCCGCGTCGCGACGTTCCTGCCGCTGGAGGAACTGATCGCCGCGCACCTCGGTGAGCTGTTCACCGGCATGGAGGTCACCGAGCACCACGTTTTCCGGGTGACCCGCAACGCCGACGTGGACGTGGACGAGGACCGCGACGAGGACCTGCTGCAGGCGCTGGAGCGGGAGCTGGCGCAGCGCCGGTTCGGCCCGCCGGTGCGGCTCGAGGTCGCCAACGACATGAGCGAGCACGTGCTCGACCTGCTGCTGCGGGAGCTGGAGGTCGACCCGCACGACGTGGTCGAGGTGCCGGGCCTGCTGGACCTGACGTGCCTGATGCAGCTTTCCAGTTTGGACCGCAAGGAACTGAAGGACCGCCCTTTCGTCCCGGCCACGCACCCGGCGTTCGGTGAGCACGAGACGCCCAAGAGCGTCTTCGCCACCCTGCGCGAGGGCGACGTGCTCGTGCACCACCCCTACGACTCGTTCTCCACGAGCGTGCAGCGGTTCATCGAGCAGGCCGCCAGGGACGACAAGGTGCTGGCCATCAAGCAGACGCTGTACCGCACCTCCGGTGACTCCCCCGTCGTGAACGCGCTGATCGACGCCGCCGAGGCGGGCAAGCAGGTCGTGGCGCTGGTGGAGATCAAGGCCCGCTTCGACGAGGAGGCCAACATCACCTGGGCCCGCGCGCTGGAGCGGGCCGGGGTGCACGTGGTCTACGGGCTCGTCGGGCTCAAGACGCACTGCAAGGTCGCGATGGTGGTGCGCCAGGAGGGCTCGACCATCCGCCGCTACTGCCACATCGGCACCGGCAACTACAACCCGAAGACGGCGCGGTTGTACGAGGACGTCGGCCTGCTGACCGCGGACCCGGACATCGGCGCGGACATCACCGACCTGTTCAACGTGCTGACCGGGTATTCGCGGCAGGACACCTACCGCAACATCCTCACCTCGCCGGCCGGGATCCGGCGCGGCATCCTGCGGCTCGTCGACGAGGAGATCGAGCACAAGCACGCCGGCGCGGAAGCCGGTATCCGCATCAAGTGCAACTCGCTGGTCGACGAGCAAATCATCGACGCGCTCTACCGGGCCTCCGCCGAAGGGGTTCCGGTGGAGATCGTGGTGCGGGGTATTTGCGCCCTGAAACCCGGCGTGCCCGGACTGTCCGAGAACATTTCCGTCCGGTCCATTCTCGGGCGGTTCCTGGAGCATTCCCGCATCTTCCATTTCCTCGGCGGGCGCACCTACTGGATCGGCAGCGCGGACATGATGCACCGCAACCTCGACCGCCGGATCGAGGCGATGGTGCAGGTCAAGGACGTGCGACTGACCAGGCAACTGGACGACATCCTGGATTCGGCGCTGGACCCGGCGACGCGCTGCTGGGTGCTGACCGACAACGGCGAGTGGCAGCCCTCGCCCGCGGACACCTCGCAGGTCCGCGACCACCAGAACGAGTTGTTGAAGAAGCACGGGGCCAACGGGTGAGTTCTGTTCGTGTCCGCGCCGCGGGTGCGGTGCTGTGGCGGACCGGTCCGGGCGGGGTCGAGGTGGCGGTGGCCCACCGGCCGCGGTACGACGACTGGTCGCTGCCGAAGGGGAAGCTCGACGACGGGGAGACCCTCCCGGCCGCGGCGGTGCGGGAGATCGCGGAGGAGACCGGGTTCCGGGCGCGTCTGGGGCGGCACCTGAAGACGGTGCGGTACACGGTGGAGGCCGGGCCGAAGACCGTCGACTACTACAGCGCGGCGGTCGTCTCGGGCGCCTTCGAGCCCAACGAGGAGGTCGACGAGCTGCGGTGGCTCCCGCCCGCGGAGGCGGCGGGGCTGCTGACGTACGACGGCGACCGGTCGGTGCTGGACGAATTCGAGGCGCTGCCCGCGGGGTTGACGACACTGCTGCTCGTGCGGCACGCGAAGGCCGGGAAACGGGACGAGTGGCGCGGCGACGACGACCTGCGCCCGCTGTCCCCGAGCGGCCTTCGCCAGGCGGCGGCGCTGCGGGTGCTGCTGCCACTGTTCGGACCGGACCGGGTGGTGGCCGCGCCGCGGTTGCGGTGCGAGCAGACGGTGCGCGGCCTGGCGGACGACCTCGGGGTCCCGGTGGAGCACGAGGACCTGATGGCCGAGGAGCACTACTGGAACGACCGGGCGGCGGGACTGGCCCGGCTGCTGGCGCTGGTGTCGGCGGGTGGGTCGCCCGTGGTGTGCAGCCAGGGCGGGGTGATCCCGGACCTCGTGGAGCGGCTGGCTGTCCGGGACGGCGTGCGCCTGCCGGTCGACGGGGGCGAGAAGGTGCCGAGCAAGAAGGGCTCGGTGTGGGTGCTGTCGTTCCGGGCGCCGCCCGGCAACGGAGGCCCCCAGCTGGTGGCGGCTGACTACCTGCCGACCGCACTCCCGAAGCCGGTGACGAGCCGGGTGTAGTCCCGTCCGGCCGCGACGGTGGTGCTCCTTTCTCCGGTCAGCAACCGTCGGCCGGCAACGCAAGCCAGCCCGCTCCAACCAACGAACCGGCGGCCGGCAAGGCAAGCGGACCGACCACGCCGCACACCTCCCCCGCCCCCGATCCAC